>NZ_KB291508.1:32500-52590 GCF_000318315.2 Capnocytophaga sp. oral taxon 324 str. F0483
GTATAGAAAGGGTATATAAGTAGTTGATTTATACCATAATACAACAGGGTTAAAAATATTAAAAAAGAGGTTTCGAGGCGAAAGAAAAAGGAATAGGCACTAGGCCTTAGTCCATAGGCACTAGGGGGAGTATAACGAAAAAGTGCGAGCTACACAGGCAGGTGCGAGTCGCACGGGCAGGTGTAAGTCGCACGGTCAATGAGGAATGAACGAAGAATGAACGAAGAATGAACGAAGAATGAACGAAGACTGGACGAAGACTGGACGAAGATAAGGCGGAGATAAGGCGGAGATAAGATAAAGATAAGACGGAGATAAGAATGTTTGAGAATAGAGGATTGCTTAATGAAAAATGGGGTTTTTGAGGGGATATGATGTGGCTATGATAAAAAAGTGAGGTAAAAAGTTTGTATATAAAAATAAAGTTGTATCTTTGCACCTTGAAAAATGAACAATTGATTACTAAACTTGTAGAAAATGAGAAAGTTAAAAGAATACGATATTTCTTTTGCAGGCTTAAAACAGGGGAGACATCAATTTGTTTATGAGATTGACAAAGCGTTTTTGCAACTGTTTAATTTTGACGAGGTGAATGATATTCATCAGCAAGTAATCGTTGATTTAGACAAGAAGAGCAACTTGTTGGAACTGCATTTTCACAACAGGGGTACTGTGAATGTGAATTGTGATGTTTCTAATGAGCCTTTTGACTTGGCAGTAGAAGGAACACTTTTTTTGGTGGTGAAGTTTGGTGAAGAGTATAATGATGACGATGAAGAAATCTTGATACTTCCTCACGGAGAATACCAACTGAATGTGGCACAATATATATATGAGCTTATTGTGTTGTCAATCCCTGCTAAGCGCGTACACCCTGATGTTTTGAATGGGACGATGCACTCGGCGGTATTAGATAAATTGGAAGCACTTGCTCCAAGAGAGCACCACAATACAATGACTATAGACCCGCGTTGGGAAAGTTTAAAGAATTTAATAACAGATAAATAATATAAAGAATTAAGTAATGGCACATCCTAAGAGACGACAATCAAAAACAAGAAGAGATAAGAGAAGAACCCACGACGTAGCGGTAGTTCCTCAAATAGCAAAAGATCCAACAACTGGTGAAAACCATTTGTATCACCGCGCACACTGGCACGAAGGTAAATTGTACTATCGTGGACAGGTGCTTGTGGATAGTACAGAAGAAGCAAAATAGCTTTACTTCATTTGATTTTATAAGATTATAAAAAAAGAGAACAATATTAATATTGTTCTCTTTTTTTGCTTTGTGAGGGCGATTTGCAAATCGCCCCTACAATATAACTAAAGGAAATTGATTATCAAGATAGTCTACTTTGACAAAGGTCGTAGCACAACCGAAGCACGACAAGCAATTAAAATTTTAGCAAAATAATACTGATTGTAAAATGATTGTACTGTGAATTAGCTTTTTTGGGTGTCTTCTTGAGGGTCTTCTTCTAAGAAACCTTTGGCTAATAGAAGGTTGTACCATTGAATTATTTTCTTAATATCGCTGGCATACACACGGTCGCGGTCGTAATTAGGGAGTACTTGAGAGAAATACTCTTCGAGAGTAGCTCCATCGGATTTTGGAGAGATACGCGCTTCTTTCCCATCTTCAAAGTTCTTCATATTAGTAAAAACTTCGGTGAGAGGCACTTCTTTTTCGAGTGTATAAATTGCGATTTCAGACAATAGGCTCACGTTGTTGTGAATGCCTACCGATATACGCTTACCATCGGCTAATGAAGTGGCTAAGAAACCAGAGCGCGTTTGAGTTTCTAAGTGATATAAACCAGGTTTGCCAGAAATGGCTAATACTTTTGTTAGATTCATTGTATTTATTTAAGAGTTAAAAAGTTAAGAGTTAAAAGTTATGAGTGTTACTAATTATAACTGTAAGTTAGTGTACTATCTTTTGTTTTTGGCATCAAAGAATTTCATTCGGTAGTCTACCTTTACCTTTCCTTTACTGATATTAGCCAGCTTACTTTTGATGAGTTGGCGTTTAAAAGAAGAGAGTTTATCGGTGAACAGAATGCCTTCGATATGGTCGTATTCGTGCTGAATGATACGAGCCGCGAGTCCGCCAATGGTAAGTGTTTGCTTATTAAAGTCTTCATCAAAGTATTCAATGGTGATTTGCTTGTGCCTGCTAACGTCTTCTCGTACGCCAGGAATACTGAGGCACCCTTCGTTGAAGTTCCAAGTATCGCCTGTTTCTTCTACTATTTTGGCATTGATAAAAGTTTTTTTGAAGCCTTTTAAGAAAGTTTGCTCTTCTTCTGAAAGCTCATCGTCATCGGCGAAAGGAGAGGCATCTACCACGAACAAGCGTATAGAGAGCCCTACCTGAGGAGCAGCGAGCCCCACGCCATAAGCGGCATTCATAGTGTCGTACATATTAGCAATCAGTGTTTTGAGTTGAGGATAATCGGGGAATATTTCAGTTCCTACCTTTCTGAGCACTGGGTCGCCATAAGCAATAATAGGTAAAACCATTGTGTTTTAATTTGTTTATCGGGCGCAAAGGTAAGAATAATTTGGAAATTAGCAAATGAGGAAATGAGAGAATGAAAAAATGTGGAAAAGAGAAAAGTTTGTTGTATCTTTGCACCAGAAAGAAAAGCTACACAGTTATACCGTGTAGTGTTTTTCCTTTTTTAGGGGAGAATGGAGAGAAAAACTCTTAATAAAACGCCTTTTTATTTAACAGAATACAAAATGCACAACGAGAGAGTGTAAAAGACGCTATCTGTTGATTTGCAGTATGTTTAATGTGTAAAAAGGTAATTTATGTTGTGTAGCACTATGTTAAATAATGTTAAATATTTGTGTAGTGTGTATTATATAAAATAAATATCTTACTTTTGCGTTTGAAGAGAGAGGTGTAACTATTACACAAAAAGATATGTGAGACACCTTTATATATTATAAGATTTCAAGCAACAATATTAATAATTTCACTATTGCTATACTGCAATAGCATAAATACAAACATAACTTCCATATGAAAAAGTTATTACTATTACAATGTTTCTTTTGGGCGACTCTCTCAGTTGCCTTTGGGCAGAATTATATTCCTTTTGGTATTCGTTACCAAGGTACCGTAAAAGGGGATATGATTGTGGTGGGAAATACTATTCTTAGTCCACAGGGCAATCAAAACTATACAGGTACTCACGGTGATAATTCACGTATTGAGATGAAGTATATCAATGTGGTACCTGAGTCGGGAGTGTTTAACTCGAGTTCGGCAACTGTGCTCGACCCTAATCCTGCATCTACCTGTAAAAAGGTAGTGAGAGCTTATTTGTATTGGGCAGCTGCTTATACTGAAGAGCGACTCAATAACCAAACGAATCCTCGCTTAGAAAGGAGTAAGTTCAAGAATGTAAAATTCAAAGTAGGGTCAGGAGTATATCGCGATTTAGTGGGTGAACGTGTATATGATGGCTATGATGTGGTAAGTTCTGTAGATGGTACCAAAGGTAATGCCCAACGCGCTTATGTATACCGTGCTGAGGTGACCAATTACCTCAATGGTACTATTGCTAATACCTATACTGTAGGGAATATACAAGCACCCAAAGGTAATGAAAAAACAGGGGTAGGTTATGCCGCTGGTTGGACGCTTGTAATAGTATATGAGGACTTGACTCGTGAAGCCCGTAATATAACTGTGTTTGACGGTTTTTCAGTAGTAAACAAAAATAATAATCCTACTATTGATATTTCAGGGTTTAAAACTGTACCTATAGGACCTGTAAAAGCTAAGATAGGTTTTGCTGCTTTGGAAGGTGAGTTGGGAATTCCAGGAGACCAGCTCACAATGAAAAAAAGAGATGGTTCTTACGAAGCTCTTACAGCGCCTGATCGACCTGCTAATAACTTCTTTAATAGTACTCTTACTGATGAAAACGGTATTAATCCTCATCGTAGACCTGCCTCTACCAACTTATTAGGATTTGATGCAGGGATTTTTGAGCTGGCTAATAGTGGCAAAACTTTTTTAGATAATAATAGTACTTCCACATCTTTTAGACCCTATTCAAACCAAGACGCATACTATCCTTTTATGTTTGCTTTTAACGTGGAAGTGATAGCACCCCATATTGTAATGGAGAAACGCGTGCTCAGCAGTGCGGGCGTAGATATTACAGGGAAAAATGTACAAATGGGTCAGTCATTACGTTATAAAATACGTTTCCAAAATATAGGGAATGACGATGCTAAAGATGTACAGATTACTGATATACTTCCTGTAAACTTACAAGATTTTGATGCTACAACAGCAAATATTTCGAAACCATCAGGGGTAAGCTATACATATATACCAGCTTCTCGTAAACTTACATTTAATATTCCTGAGAACTTAGTGAAGAAAGGAAGTACCGTACAAGAACTTTCTTTTGGTATAAAAGTAGTGAACGACTGTAACAAATGGCGTGATGCGTGCTCTAACGTAGTAGAAAATAGAGCCTCAGCAAGCTACAAAGGAGTGTCTAACTCTTCTACACCCTTAAAAGCAGGTAGCTTCAATACACAATTTACAGCTTGTAACGGTGGAGTAGAAGGACCGTCTAACTTTATTGTAAACCTTGATTTTACCAACTGTAAGTTTAAAGCTACTACGGTATTGTGTGAGCGTACAGTTACCTTGGAGGCAGGAGCTAACTTTGACTCTTACAAATGGGAAAAAGTAGGTGGAGGTACTATAGGAGGTAACTCACGCACCTTAGTAGTAAGTGAACCAGGAGTTTACAAAGTAACGAAGAGTAAAGCAGGTTGTGCTACAATGTACGAAGAGCACACTGTGAACCCTAATGCTTATGCTAATGCAGTACACCCTATTAAAGATTTGCTTTCGAAAGGGAAATTAAATGGTGAGGTGTACATCTGTGCAGATACAGGGGGTACTGAGTATCCACAAGTGTATTTGTGCGGGGGTAGTACTACAGTGCCTGTAAGTCTTAGAATTACGGGGGCTACTGCTTATCAGTGGCAAAAATTAGGCTCTTGTGGAGCTTTACCACCTACCCTAAGCAAAGAGTGTCCGCCTTCTAACGATAACTACAACTGTAACTGGACAGATATAGGGAATAGTGGAGACATTACTTTGCGAGATGAAGGAGTATACCGTTTGGTAGTTACTTATGGCAACTGTGTGTCGCCTTATTACTATTTCCGTATTACCAAAAACAATGTAGACCCACAATTAGTAGGTCGAGACCTTATTTGTAATAAAAACGGTAGTATTACTGTAAATGGGGTGCCAGCAGGATATGAATACGGTTTGAAGAAAACAGGTTCTACTAGCTGGGTGAAAAACTATCAAAGCAGTAATGTATTTGATATAGCAACTCCAGACAACTATACTGTGTACGTACGCCAAGTACTTACTACTACCATTACTACACAACCTTGTATTTTTGAAAAATCAATACAAATAAACAAACGAACTCCTGCGATGACTGCCAGCGTTACACCTATGGCTTGTAGCACTAACAAAGGCGGTATACGCGTACAACTTAGTGGTAACCCTTATCCACCTTTTACTTATACTATTCGCAATAACAACGCTACAGGTGGAGTGGCTTATACTACGGTTACCAATACTACCGACTTAAATATTACTAACCATTTTACTGCTGGTAATTACTATATAGAGGTAACGAGCCCAGATGGTTGTAAATTTACTACCAGTGTGCGCATTGATAAAGTGCCAGACCTTAAAGCTACGGCTTCGGTATTGCGACACTTGAGCTGTGGCAGTGCTATAGTGCGTGTAACTGCTGAGGGAGGAAAGACTAACAGACCTAATGGCTATGGCTATAGTAACGATGGAGGAGCTTCCTACCAAAATAACTTCGCAAATAGTTATTACGACTTTACCTTTACTACTGCAGGAGTGAAAAACTTTAAGGTGATAGACGACAACGGCTGTATTGCTGAGGCTTCGGCTACTGTAAATACCTTGCCTACACCTGCTATCACAGCCAGCTATACCGTACAAAACTGTGGGGATAGGGCGAAGATAACTATTAATGAACCTACTAATGCTTCCAGCTATAACGTATTACAATACAGTATAGACGGAGTGAATTTCCAATCAGGGCGAGACTTCCCGAACTTACAAACGGGAAGAAGCTATACCCCTGTATTACGCTATGGTAACGGAGGAGCAGGTGCTTTATGTACAGTTACAGGTGCCACTATTACTATTCCTACTTTTGTGGGAGGTAACCTTATTGCCTCAGCAGGGGTAGAAGAATTGGTAGGTTGTGGCACAGGAGTTAATGCTGATAAAGCTCTCGTTCGTTTCTCGAACGTACAAGGTGGGCAAAAACCTTATGAATTTAACTTTGGTGATGGTAACTGGACTACCGATATGAAAAAATGGATGTTACCAGGCACCTATAATATGGCAGTACGCGATGCGATAGGTTGTACTCGTGAAAACATAAAGGTAACTGTAGCCCCAAGAATTCCAGAACCTACCTTTACTCCTTCGCAAATTACTTACGACTGCCAAGGACGCGGTTCTGTTACAATTACTAATAACAAAAATAATTACAAATATAAATATTACATAGACGGTCAGCCTGCAACCGATAATAACTTTAAGAATCTTGCGCCAGGTGTACATACTATTACTATTGAGTATGCTGATGCGAACCCTCCTACCAAAAATGTACTCTTTTTTGAGGACTTCGGTACAGGGCGCAATGGTGGTAATGAATATATTAACAAGAAATACTATCTTGAATTGCAAGATGGTTTAATGCCTAAGAATGCTTATGGACAAACTTGGGCTGATGGAACGAATCACGAAGGCACATACGTTGCTGATGGTGAATACGTAGTATCACAAAGGCTAAATCCTAATAATCCTGCTTGGATGCAACCTAATGACCACACAGGATTAGCTAATGGACGTATGCTCTTTATAAATATTGGTGATATCTTAGGACAAGCGGGGGCAATACTTTATCAGAGACCCATAGAGGATTTGATTCCAAATAAGGAGGTTAATTTCTCAATAGCTTTGATGAATATGTTGAGATATAATGACCCTCGTTATCCTGTGGGAGCTCCGGATATTGTGATAGAACTTTATACTGACCAAGCAGCTATAGATGCCCGAACACCTTTAGATAGCTATCGCATTACACCACCTATTAGAGGAGCTCGTAATGCAGATGATTGGACAGTGGCGCGAAGACCATTAAATCCAGGAAATCATACTAAACTTATAGCAGTTGTACGTTCTTATAGTTTGGTACTTAGCGGTAATGACTTGGTTGTAGACGATATCTACCTTTACCAAGAGCCAAAGGCTTGTGGCTTTACCTATACTACTACTGTAACGATTGCTAACGACAAGGCTTTCGGTTCTGACCCAGCCTCTCAAAAGATTACACAGCCTAACTGTAACAATGGTACAGGTAGTTATCAAATAGGCTTGAAAAATGCACCTACTACCTATTATGTACAAAAAGATAGAACAGGTAGTTTTGTGGCTACTACAGGTAATCCTTTCAGATGGGATAATATACCAGCTGGTACTCATACTGTAAAAATACGTGCAGAACAAAACAATCCTAATTGTGAGGTAAGCCACTCCTTTACAATAAACAATCCTACGGCTCTTACTCTTGCCTATACAGGGGATACCGTATTGGGTTGTAACCCTGCTGTAGCTACTGCCAAAGTAACCGCCTCAGGAGGTACAGGAACTTATAAGTATACCTTGTATAAAGGAGCTACCGTAATTACTACCCAAGTAGCACCACAGTTTAGTATTACCAGCGTGGGAGCTTATCGTATAGAAGTAGAAGACGCTAATGGTTGTAAAAAAGACGTGAACTTTACTATTACAGCTGCCAATGCTATTACCCTTACAGGCACTACCAATCCTGCTAATAATAACTACTGTACAACAGGAGGTACGCCTGCCAAAGTGGAAGTACAAGTGAATGTAGCAGGAGGAGGTAACAATGCTCCTTATACTTTCCAACTCGATGGGGTAACCAAGGCAACCCAAAATACTAATACTTATATCTTTAATAATCTGAGTGTAGGAACTCATATTTTTACTGTAATTGATAAATATGGTTGTAAGGCTACATATAGCGTAGAAATTAAAAACCCTATTACTATTATTACTCCTGCTGCTTCAATGGTAACCAAAGATATTTCTTGTCACCCAGGGGCGGCTGCCAATGCCAAAGTAGAGATAAAAGTAAAAGATGGTTATGCACCTTATACTTTTGTAGTGAAAAAAGCAGGAAATATTGTACAAAATACTACCTCAATGGCAGGTAATACAGCTACCTATGAAACTGCCACTCCAGGCACTTATACTATTGAAATAAGTGATGCCAAAGGATGTAAGGTGAGTGCTAATGTCACCATAGCTGCCAAAACAAATCCTACGCTCAACGCAGTAGCTACTGCTATAAGCTGTTATGGCACTAATAATGGTACTATTTCGGTAACTGTAACAGGAGGAAAACCTCCTTACACTATTTTCTTAGATGGTGTAAACAAAGGTACGGGGGCTCAAAAAGTATTTAATAATCTTCCTGCTAAAGCTAATTATGTAGTAAAAGTAGTAGATGCTAATAACTGTGAGGCTACTCAAACCGTAGCCGTTACACAACCTGATGCCTTGAAAGGCTTCGCTTCGGTAACTCAGTTAATAGGTTGTGAAAACACAGGGACTAATAAAGACAAAGCCCAAGTGCGTATCACCAACGTAACAGGAGGTACACAGCCTTATCAATACAAATTTGAAGGCAATTATCAAGGAAATTCAATAGGTTATTTACCTGCTGGTACTCATACTGTATATGTAAAAGATGCTAAAGGTTGTGAATTGGGATTAACTGTAAATGTACCTACAAAAATATCAGAGCCAACATCAGTATATACTATTACTGGCTATGACTGTAATGGTAATGCTACTGTGCGTATTACAAGTACACCCACTACCTATGATTATGAATATGTAATTAATGGTAGAACACTTACAGGTACTACGGCTACTATTACAGGTTTAGCCCCAGGTACTTATACACTTACTGTTAGGTATAAGGATAAAAACTCACCTGCATCAGTAATATTAATGCAAGAAGATTTTGGATTTGGAGATCCAGAACCTTATGAGGGGGTTAATTCAGTATTGTTTACGTTCCACGATCCAAGAACGAGTGTAGTAGGACAACCTACGCAATATACAAGAGCTGCTTATAAAGATTTTATTGCTCCTAATAGATTTGGAACATCGAGAATGCCATACTATCCTACTAACCCAAATTCAGATTGGAGAGAGCCTGTTCAAGGAACTACTACTGGAGCAAATAATGACCGATTCTTATATGTAGATATGGCACTGAATACTTATGGGAAAGTATTCTTAGAAAAGGAAGTAGAGATAGCCCCAGATAATCTCATAGAATTTAACTATCAGATAAGGAGTCACAACGCTCCTGTATCTAATCACGCAGGAGCATTAGTACGACCTAATATGAGAATCCAAGTAGTGGATATGTCAAACAATGTATTAGGATTTATAGATTCAGGAGCAATTCCTCACGATGGAGCTTGGCATTTAGTTTCTTCTAAAAACTTAGGGACTATTAATCCAGGTGGTGTTGTAACAAGAGTGAAAATTCAATTCTTGAATTCTGAACCAAGTTCTAATGGTAATGACTTTACTATTGATGATATCAATGTATACCAAGTGCCAAAAAGTTGCTATATAGAAATGGCACCTAAACAAGTACTTGTACCACAAGGTAAAGAATTTAGGGCCAGTGTAGTAAGCCAAACCAATGTAGCTTGTCAAGGAGGCAATACTGGTAAAGCTACCTTTAAGTTAGAAAACTTGAATGGAGGTACTTACCACGTGCGATTGAATGGAAGCACTCACGGTTCTGGTGCAGGTTGGACAACTGATACTAATGCGACTACCTTTGAGATAACCGGCTTGACCGCACGTACACACCTTGTAGAATTTTTCCATAATGGTAATTGTAAAGCTACTCAAACAGTAACTATTACAGAACCTAATAAACTCACTCTTACGGCTACTATCACACAGCCTGCTATGTGTTCTAATAATAGTAAGGCACGTGTGACACTTACAGCAAATGGTGGAGTAGCTCCTTACACTTATGAGTATCTCATAGGCGGTACAGTGAAGGCAGGACCTCAAAGTAGTAATGTGTTTAATAGTGTAGAGACAGGAGCAGCTACTTTCAGAGTAACTGATAAAAACGGTTGTGTTACCAATTTAGGAAGCAACTTGAATATACCTACCCCACAAACCGTAAGCTTTACTCTTTCGGCTACTGATTGCTACGAAGGAGGTAATACTGGTGAGGTAACCGTGAAAATAAATGCGGGTAATGGTGGTTATAAAGTGAAATTGAACAACGGTACTCCTGTAACTTTAGCAGCAGGAGTTACTGCTCACACCTTTACAGGACTTACTCAAGGAAACTATAATGTAACGGTTACTGACCAATACGGTTGTAGTGCAGTACAGAATATTGTTATTCGTCCTACCTTGAACACCAGCGTGAAGGTAACTAATGAAAGTTGTGTGCCAGGTAAGATAGAAGTAACTGCAACAGGAGGTGATGGTAATTATACTTATGCTTTTGCAAAAGGTTCAGTAACTACTGTTACAGCAGGAACTTTTGGAACTACCAATACTTACAATGTGCCTACTATTACAGGTTCAGTACAGACTTATACCGTGTTTGTGAAGTCTGATCGTTGTGTGAAACGTCACGAAGTAGGGGTACGTAAAGCTCCAGCTATTACTTTCGATACTGAAACAATCACACCTACTTGTCAGGGTTCAGGTAACGGTAAGATAGTAGTGAAGCATATTACCGGTGATGCTAACTTTACCATACGTTACGGTAATGCAGGTACTCCAGTAATTGCTACTTTCACAGGTATTGCAACTAATACTTATACAATTGACAACTTGGTAGCAGGAGCTTACTCTATTACTGTAACTGACCGTTATGGTTGTAGTGCAAGCAAAAATGTTACCTTACAAGATATGCCGGCGCTTACTGCTAGCATCAGCTTAGCAAGCACGGCTACTTGTACAACAGGAAGTAATAAAGCCTTGCCACTTACCATCACCATACCACCAAACGTATGGAATGCTTATACCGCAGGTGGTAACAAAATATATTTCAGCTATGATAATGGTGCTAATTGGCACCCAATGACAACAAATCCGTTTGACTTAGCACCTATTACAGGTGTTACTGAACCAGGTAAGATATTTAACTTGCGTTTGGCTAATCGTCCAGCATTAGGTGGAGCCAATATTTGTAGTACGAATGCTACGGCTCACGTAGTACCAAGTCCATTAGGAGGAGTGAGTGTAACTACTGATATCGGTGACTTCCATTTAGGTTGTACTGCCGCAGGTAAGACTTACTTTACTGCTACAGTGACTATCGCTAATGGAACTGGTAAAGCTCCGTTTAAGTTCAGAGTGAACGAAGGTACTTGGGAAACACCCACACCTGCTACTTCAAGAACTCACGTCTTTACTAATTTGATAGTAGGTAGAACTTATAAGTTTGAAGTAGAAGATGCTAATGGCTGTATTGCTGCCTTTACTGGTGATATCTACGGCAGTGTAGCTACTCCTGCAATGACGATTACTGTATTACCCAAACCAGCTTGTAATGGTGCTCAGGGTCAAGTAACATTCAGGATTCATCGAGAGCCACAATATACTATGGGTTCTCCTGCAGGTAAATCACTTACTTGGGTATTATATAAAAGAACACCAGGTGCAGGTTTAGGTACACCAATTGTGAATGGTACTGCTGTAATGCCAGCACCAGGTAATGATGCTACAAATATTACCCCAGCAGGTCCTTATAACTTAGCACCTAACGAAACTTACTATGTAGTAGTAACCGAAGGTAGTTGTAAGTGGGGTAGTCGTGATGCTCATATTAAAGAGTTAGGCACTCTTACTGCTACCGTATCAGCAAGTACACAAATTACTTGTGATAAGAACGGTATCTTAGAAGTGTTGAACCCATCAGGAGGTGGAGGTACTTATACATATAAAGTGACTCCTGTAACACCAGGGGTTACCTTTGGAGCACCAATACAAACTGGTAACTCACGTGTTCAAATTATAAGAGATAATATTACAGCACCTGCATTGCCTGTTAATCCAGCTACACCATATTCATTCACTGTGAATTTGACAATGGAAGACCAATATGGTTGTAGTGCAAATCTTGGTAACTATACTTTTACAGTGCCACCAGCACCTAAGATTAACAAAGCTAGCTTAATGGGTTGTGTGAATGGTTCTATCAGTTTGACTATTGAACCACAAGCAAAAGCACCAGCAGCTTCAGGTACTTCGGCTACAGGGGCAGAACTCAACGGTTATGAATACTCAATAGATGGTGGTTTGGATTACCAAACAAGTCCTACTTTTGGCAACTTGGTAGCAGGTGCTTACGACTTGCAAATCCGCGATAAGGCGACAGGCTGTATTGCGACACTTACCTATACCGTTACTGCTAACTTACAGGCTATTGCTGAGCTTACTAAAGCCTTAGGTTGTGGTATAGGAGCTAATGCCGAAATCACAATTAGAGTAGATAATGGTTCTGGTAATTATAGCTATAAAATAGATGGACCAAGTGGTTATACAAATAATGGCAATATACCACAAGTGAGTGGTAAATATGAAATTACAGTAAACAATATTACCAATAAAGGTTCTTATACAGTAACTGTAACCGATAACAAAGCCGTTGCGGGTTGCAATACCTTTACAAAAACTATTGAGGTATTAGAAGCTGAAAAACCAGTAATAGAAACCTCAGTGAAGTCAGTAACTTGTCGCGGTGGTAATGACGGTGAAATTTATGTTACTGAAAAGAATGGTACTATTGGAGCCTTTAATTATAATACACCACCAGCAGGTATTGTTGGTCCTGCAGGTTCAAGCCCTATATGGACAGCTGCTATAAGAACTTATAGCAACTTGAAAGCTGGTATATACACTATCACAGTAACAGCTAATAACTGTGCATCAGTATATACAGTAACAGTTCCTGAGCCAACTGCAGTAACTATCAGCACCACACAGATAGTAACACGACAGTTTGCTTGTACCGCTAATGGTGTGGCACAACAGGCTACTATAAGCGTACCTAATGGGGCTATTACAGGAGGTACAAGACCTTATACCATACAGTTTGCTTATGGCACTACTACTAGCACAGGTAATAACTTTACAGTGGGTAATATAGCAGGTGGAAATGTTACTATTACTGCTATTGATGCCAATGGCTGTAGCACACAGACAGTAGTGACTATTAATCCGTTTGAAGGCTTAGACCCATCACAAGCTACTGTTACAGTGCAAACACCTGGTACTTGTACCGCAGGTGAGCAAGTACTTGTAAGTATAGTAGCAGCACCAGGTGCTCCTCCTATCAATCAAGCGAAATTGCGTTACTATCACGGCGATACACAACCTACGGTAGCACCAAGTGCTGGGGCTCCTTGGCAAACTTCAGGAGTATTTACTGTAGCACCTAACCAAACTCATACGTTCTGGATAGGTCACGTAGATACAGGTTGTGTGGTGAAAGTGTTGTACGTATCACCAGATCCTAACAACTTCCGTATTGTGAACCCACAAGTGAAGAACGTTACTTGTAAAGGTAATAACGATGGTACTGCTACTTTCACATTGAGTAATACAGTAAGTGCACATAACTATACTGTGTACTTGGTTGCCTCTGGTGGGGTAACACCACCTACAGTGCCAACTGTATCAGGAGCTAATCCTACCTTTAATATAGCAGGCTTGAGACCGGCTACCTATACAATGACTGTGAAAGATACTAATACAGGTTGTGTACAAACATATACCTTTAATATATCAGAGGCTGATGTAGCTCTTACAGCAAGTATTAGTGTTCAGTCTATCACTTGTTCGAGTGCGCCAAATTATAATGATGGTGAAATAGCGGTTACGAATGCCACAGGTGGTTGGGGAGGCTATCAGTATTATGTAAGTACTACACCACCAACCCCAGCAAGTGCTATTTGGTCAGATACTAATGTATTTAGAGGCTTAACAGCGGGCACTTACCACGTAGCTATACGCGATAGAGGAGGTTGTATGGTAACGCTTAGCTCGACAGTGGTACTTGCTAATCCTAATACCATTACAGGTACTCTATCTATTACAGCACAAAACTGTACACCTAACTCAGGAGAGATAACCGTACAGAATGTAACAGGAGGTGAAGGACGCAATTATACTTTCCAACTCATTAGAAATGGAGTGTTACAGGGAGCTGCCCAAACAAGTACTGTATTTAGAGGCTTAGGAGCAGGTACTTACCAAGTGGCTATCAGTGATACTTGGGGTTGTACCGCTACCCTTACTCAATCGGTGACTTTGTATGACCCAATTGATAGTGCAAGTATAGGAGTAGTGATTACTAAACAGATAACCTGTGTTCCTGCTACGGGAGCTACTTTATCGGTAACTCACCAAGGAGGTTCAAACAGTTTACGTTATACTTTAACTAATAATGCAGGAGGTACTCCGCAAGTGAATAATACAGGGGTATTCACTAATGTGCCAGCAGGGGTTTATAAGGTGTCTATCGCTGACCTTATCACAGGTTGTGCTACTGTAACAGGTGCTGACGTAGAAATCACAGATGCTGCTACAGTAACTTTCACTTACACTACTACGGCAGTAAGTTGTCACGGTGATAGTAATGGACGTTTTGTGATTACTATACCTGGTACACAAACTCAAACTGATTACCAAATCAAGATTGTAGGTACAGGCTTAACACGCACTGAAACCGTGAACGTAACACCTAAGGAAATAGCCTTTGAAGGTATGCCAGCAGGTACTTATACTGTAACGCTTACCTCATCACGTAACTGTACTGCAACTGAGGTAATCACTATAGGAGAACCTGATAAGTTAATAGTGAGCAATACTACAGTAACTACACACTTTAAATGTGACGCCAATAATAATGCACAACAAGCTATCATTCAAGCAACAGGTCGCGGTGGAACAGGTACTTATACTTTCAACTTTGAAGTATTTGACGGTACCTCTACTACTACCTCAGGTTGGGTGAACCATACAGGAGTATACAGTGTAACTAGCAATGGTACTCACACTCAAACAGTAATAGTGTATATACGCGATGCTAACGGTTGTCAAGCTGATAACAGTGCGAACCCATTAGTAATACCGCCATTAAAACGCATTACTAGTATTGATGTGAACCGAACAAGCCAAATAAGCTGTAACGCTACCGAAAGTATTACCTTAACTATTAATGGAGGTAATAACAAAGGATATCGTATAGAAGTAACCTCTACAGGGGCTGGAGTGGCTATCCCAAGTACACAAACGCTTACCGCAGGAGTGAACACGGCTAATATAGGCTTTAATACACCTGGTTACTATGAAATGAAAGTAATAGACCTTGAAACAGGTTGTTATGCTACTGCATCGCATACGGTTATAGATTTTAGCGATATAGAAGTAACTGCTGCACAAACCAAACCAGTATCGTGCGTAGGAGGCAATGATGGTGAGATTACCCTTACTGTAAAAGGTTATCAAGGTATTTATAACTATCAAGTGCTTGATGCGGTTACCTTAGCTCCAACAGGAATAACAGGAACTGTACAAGCAAATGCGGCTACTGAGAGAAGAGAGGTAATTGCAGGTTTATCGGCAGGAACATATGTGATAAGAGTAGTGGAAACACAATCACCATACTGTACAGTAACCACTACCTCGGTGATGGTATCGGCTCCTACACGAGCTTTGACAGTGAGTCCTACCATTACAAATCGCATCACTTGTGAACCTAATGATAATAAAGGTGCCTTCAGTATAGATGTAACAGGAGGTTGGGGTGATTATCAATACCGCTTGTTAGTGGGAGGAGCTCCTCACACTACTTATGGTACCTATACCACCACTACCTTATTTGAAGGATTGACTGCCAATACCTATACGGTAGAAGTAACTGACCGAGGAGGTTGTTCAACTACTACTAATGTAGTAATGGCACCACCAGCACCTATTTCGGCAAGCATATCAGCAACTACTGTTTTGAATTGCTTCAACGATAGAACAGGAGTAATAACAGTGGTGAGCCCAACAGGAGGAAGTGGTAATTACGCTTACGAATTGTGGAATGTGGGAGGTGCACAAATAGGAGGTGCACAAACTAGCACTACTTTCACTAACCTATATGCAGGTTCGTATAATGTGAAGATTATAGATGGTTGGGGTTGTGATGTTACTATTCCAGTAACCATCGATGAACCTCGTGAAATGAAGGTAACTGCCTCAATTGCTAAACCGCTTACTTGCTTGCAACAAGCTACTATTTCAATTACTGTAACAGGTGGTACTCCAGGTTATACTTACTATATGGTAGCCAACGGTACAACTACTACAACACTTACAGGAAATAGCACTCAAGCAGGAGTAGGAGAGTACGAGTTCTATGTGATAGATAGTCACGGTTGTCAATCGAAGTTGTCTAACAAGATAACGATAGAAGCATTACAACCATTGCAATTACACGTAGATACCTCTGAGGCATATGTAAAATGTAATGGAGATAGTACAGCTAAGATTACTTTCTCAGCTACTGGCGCTTTGGGTAACTACCAATACAAATTGTATAAAGGAGGTGTAGCACAAACAGCTACTGCTACCCAAGAAAATGCTACTGATTGGGCATTTGGAGGTTTGACTTCTGGTACTTATCAAGTGGAAGTAATTAGTGTAGACTGTGTACAAACCAGTACAGTTATAAATATTGGAGAGGCAGGACCACTTTCAGTAGCTACTGCAAGTACTGATATTAGCTGTAATGGTGAAGCCGATGGTACTATTTCGGTAACCGTGACAGGAGGTACAGGAAGAATCCTCTACGCTATTAGTCCACGATTAGACCGATTTGTAGATAGTGGTTACTTCACTAAATTAGCAAGAGGTAACTATATTGTAAGAGCTCAAGATGAAAATGGTTGCTATACTGATACTACCTTTGAAATCAAAGAACCTACTTTATTAGAGGCTTCAATAGACAAGATAACTGATGAGGTATGTAAAGGTGGTAATGATGGTACAGTATCTATCACTATCAAGGGAGGAACTGCTTCTTACAGTACTTCAATAGATAATGTAACTTGGACAGTAGGCAAGACCCTCTATACGGGATTAGCTTCTGGTACTTACACTATCTACGTGAAAGACGCTCGAAGCTGTACTACCGAAGTATCGGTAACAATCAAGGAAGGAGTAGACTTACAAGCTACTGCTACCGTAGAGTACAGTTGTGGTAATAATACCGTAGTGAATACTATTGTAGCTTCTTCTAATTCAAAATATGCAGGATATGTATCATATAGCATAGATGGAGGAGCACCACAAGCTTCAGGACGCTTTATAGTAACACCAGGTACTCACACTGTTACCATAGCACATAATAACGGTTGTACACGTACTATAACGGTAGATGTAGAAGCTTATACAAATCTTACAGTATCGTCTACTAAAACTGATATGAGTTGTTATGGTGTGAATGATGGTACGATTACTTATGCAACCACAGGTGGTACAGGAAGCTATACATTTACTATCTCACCAGAGGCAGGAACTTTTGATGGAACTAATAAGTTCACTAACTTGCCAAAAGGACAGTATATTGTGAAGGTGAAAGACAATGTGATAGGCTGTGAAGTAGAACGCACCTTTACCATTGTAGAACCTGAACAGTTGATAGCTCACGCAAGCACTGTAACAGAAACTTGCTACGGCACTAATGACGGAGCTCTCAGCTTCCGATTCACAGGTGGACGTGCACCATACAACTATACGTTGAAAGACCCATCAGGTAATGTGATAGGAACTTCAAGCAGTGTAGCAACAGGTACAGTAGTATCTAGAACAGGAATAGCACCAGGTAGATACCAATTAGAATATGGTGACTCTGGTATCTGTTCACAAACCTTAGAAATAACAGTAGCCGCTGCACCAAGCATTAATGCTACTTTTGAAAAAGGCTTTAACTGTTCTACTGTTTCTACTACTTGGACGACAGGCTACTTGATGCTAACGTTCAACAATTTGGACGGTGCACTCACACGAAGCAATACAAGCTATGCTATCAATAGTACTGATGCGCGTGATGCGAGACCATTTGAATCGTTTGACGGTAATAGAGCTAAGACAGCACCTATTGAACCAGGAATGAACCAATATATAACTGTATTCTATCGCGGAGCAGGTGTAGCATCTACTTGTCAGGAAACTATTGCACAACGTTTTGATATAGAACGTTACCCAGGATTGGAATTGAAAGACAAGAGCGACCCACGTGAATTGAACCTTATAAAAGTAGAAGCAAGAGGAGGTAATCCTCCATACACTTACTACTTTAACGGAAGTTACGAAAATGGAAGCAATGAGTATACTCTTAAACCTACTGACCCAACCAGCCGTATAGTAAACGGAAGAGTATACAAAGTGGTAACCGCTACTGTACAAGATGCAAATGGTTGTGAAGCCGACTTGCGCATCGAGAAAGAGTTTATGAAGTCAGTACCACCTAACTTCTTTACACCGAATGATGATGGTAGCAACGATGGTTGGGATCCTGATAGATTCCGCAGTTATCCAAACTTGACTGTAGATATCTACGACCGCTACGGACGTTATATCACAACGTTGCGTTCAGGACAAAAATGGGACGGACGTTATGACGGTAAAGAATTACCAGCGGGTGACTACTGGTACATCTTGAAGACTCACGAAGACGGTGAAGATGCACGAGAATATATGGGCCACTTCACATTGTATAGATAGTAAGTAATATCTATAATAAATAAAACCCCTGCGAAGGAAACTTCGCAGGGGTTTTTTATTAAAAGTAATAAATAGTTTAAATTCGTTCAGCAATCCAGCGAGATATGAACGCAGGTTTAGGAGCACCTATTTTTTGTGCATAGAGATAAGTTTCTACCAAGTTATGGGCATCGTCGATGTATTTACCTTTGCTTTTAAATCCTTGCATTTCGTCTCCCATAAAAGTTTCGGATAAGAAATTGATATCATATTCTTTAATAACAAACTCGCGATGGTTGCGCTCTGTCATCATATCGAGTGCCCACTGAGTGTATTTTACATTATTTACGTGTGAATTGACATCTAAATCGCTTACACGTACTTTAAAATCGTTTACTTGATACATACCTTCGGGGAGATTGATACGGTCGGTATGGAAAGAGAGTCCGCCTTCGGTACGAGGAGAGAAGATTTCTTGGCGGTCAGTAAGCTCAATGGGGCGACGTGTTTGAATATCTAAGGTAATCCAAGTACTAGCACATTCACCTATTTTTTGGTCGTTGCAAAAAAGTTCGAATTCGCGAAAAGCATACACTCCTTTTACAGGGAGAGACCACGTTTTGACGGTGATACGTTCATTCCATTGAGGCCAATAGTGCATTTTTAGTTTTTGCTGTATGAGTGCCCAAAAGAA
The DNA here is from genome assembly GCF_000318315.2 of Capnocytophaga sp. oral taxon 324 str. F0483. Classification (NCBI taxonomy): domain Bacteria; kingdom Pseudomonadati; phylum Bacteroidota; class Flavobacteriia; order Flavobacteriales; family Flavobacteriaceae; genus Capnocytophaga; species Capnocytophaga sp. oral taxon 324. Next base: position 52,153 of record NZ_KB291508.1, read on the forward strand.
TCCTTTTTTTACTAACTCTTCATAACCGAACCCTAAAAGTGAAGCGTGTTCGGCAGCGATATCTTGCAACATACCTAATACGCCATATAACCCGAGTTGATTGTTAAGGTTTACTTGTGTGCTACGCACTTTATAAGTTTCGGTGAAAATTGTTTTATCTTCCATAATATACTTTTTAATGATAATTTATTTTTGAATATGCAAAGATATAAAACTATTTTCTATTTACTTACTTTTTATGGGACAGAATAGAGGAAACGCACAAAATTTTCTTTAAAAAAGAAGTGTATCTGACGGTACAGAAATTAAAATAAAATAAGTGTGAGGCACATAGGCAGATTAATTAGTAAATTAGAAAATGAGGAAATGAGAGAATTAGGAAATGGGGAAATGCCAATAATACCAGAAATACTGATAATTAACTTTGCCAAAGGTGCG
>NZ_KB291508.1:52610-61843 GCF_000318315.2 Capnocytophaga sp. oral taxon 324 str. F0483
TACTGATAATTAACTTTGCCAAAGGTGCGAGCCACACAGGCAAACTTTGGCAAAGTGTGTACCCCTAAAAGTGATACAGCTGAGCTTTCGGAAGGAAACGGAGAAATTCGGAATAGGGGAGGGAGGGTTTTTGGTGAGAAAAGGGTGTAATGAGGGTGGGGTTAGCTTATAGAGAGCTTATAGGAAGGCTTATACGAATCTTGGACGATTGGTATAGAAAAGGTATATAAATAATTGATTCATAATATGATAAAACAGTGCTAAAAATGTTAAAAACAGGGTTTCGAGACGAAAGAAAGAGGAATAGGCACTAGGCCTTAGGCCATAGGCACTAGGAGGGAGTGTGACGGAAAAGCGGAGGAAACCTCCCCCCTTACACCTACTTCGCTCTTGCAAGGCACATACTCCGCTGTGGCTGGGCTACCTTCAAAGGGGAATATAATGACGGAAAAGTGAGAGGTACACTGGCAGGAGGTTCGTAGGAGTTTTAGGAGAAGGTCAGAGGAGCTAGGTTGTCGTAGTGTGACAGGCAATTTAAAAATAATATTATATATTGAGGTAAGAAAAATGTAGCTTACGCTACAAAAAAAACTATAAATCTTTACAAATCAAAGAGAAAAGCAACAAGCTGCCTGAAAGTCTCGTACAGATTACACGGATTGCACGGATAGCCCAATTGACAATTGATAATTGACAAATGTGATGGGTACGGATTGGCAACTGCGTTGCTGGATTTTACAAATTACAATGTAAATACAGCTGTATATCAGTATTATATATATCGAACTGACATTTACTAATAGATGGTTACTGATGCAATTCTACTGGGGGACGATAATTAATGCCTTTGTGTAGCAAATATTGCAATTGGAGGTCTAACTTTTGGGTGAATTGTTGCCAATCACGCTTAGGCATCTCTGTCCACCCTGCTTCGGATAAAGCTAAAGCACGAGGATAGGTCATATAAAAAGCGCGGAATACATCTTTCACACTTTCGCCCCACAAAGTAGCTTCAACTCCTAAAATATATTGCTTTTCTTCTTCGGCTGTGAGCGAAAAGGCGGGATTAAATTCATATATGCGTTGTAGGGTGAGGGTAGGCATCCAATCTACATTAGGCAAATCGTTTTTGGCTTGTGGATAATCGAAGTAGGCGTATTCACCGGGGGAACAAATCAGTTTGAAATTATCTTTTTTAGCGCGCTCCAATACTTGCGGAGTAGTACGCATTCGCCATAGATACATCACACTATTTTTGGGATAGGAGGGGACTTCTAACTCTAACCAAATAAGAGGACGCTTGTGGTTTTTCTCTAATGATTGATTTACCCTTTTAAAGAACTCACTCATCAGTTGTTGGTTATTGGTAGTGTGAAGGCTTTGTTTGAGTTTGAGAGTAGGGGAGTGCTCAAGCCACTTGTCCATAGGGGCTTCATCACCCCCGATATGAAAATAAGGGGAGGGGAAAATAGTTGATAATTCGGTAATGACATCATCGATGAAAGTAAAGACTTCTTCTTTGCCTACACACAACAAATTCTTAGAAACACCTGCGGTAGTGCGTACCCCAATGAGGGTATCGTTGCAACTGAGGAAAGGATAAGCAGCTATGGCAGCATCGCTATGACCTGGTACATCGAACTCAGGCACTAACTGTACGTTGCGCTGAAGAGCGTATAGTACGAGATCTTTTATTTGCTCTTGGGTATAAAAGCCTTCGTTATTGCGTTTAGAACCTTCGAAATCGGAACGTTTGCTCCCTATTTCGGTGAGTTTAGGATATTTCTTGATTTCTATACGCCACCCTTGGTCGTCGGTGAGGTGCAAATGTAAGTAATTGAACTTGTAATGAGCCATTACATCAATGTATTTTTTAATATCGTCTATCTTCCAGTAATGCCGAGCGGGGTCAATCATTAAGGCGCGATAAGCAAAACGAGGCGCATCGGTAATGGTAAGACAAGGCAAAGATTTTTTGTGTGTTACCTCTGCCCCAAAAACAAGTTGGTAGAAGGTTTGTTCGGCATAGAACTTTCCTGCTTCGGTAGCAAACTTGATGATAATTTGGTTAGGTTTGATGATAAGCTGATAGCCTTCGGTATTATTGATGAACTTATCCTGTATATAGCTAATTTTGGTACTTATCGGGCAAGTACCCTTATGATAAGTTATCTGATTAGGCTGTGGTACCACATTGATTTGTGCGGAAAGTGGTAAGGCTAAAAATAGTAAGATGTAAAATAGTTTAGACATAATATAAGAAAATGAATGATTATAAAAGTATAAAAGCCTCCCTCTCTCCCCTTAAAGAGGGGGAACTGTAGCGATGCAAAAGAGGCTTTGGTAATATTCTATTAGGGTGCATTAATCAATCTTTACATTCTTAGTGCGTTCTAACTTAAAACGTTCTTTATTCCAATGAAAAGGTTTGAACTCTTGATTTTTGATAATTTTATTATTGCGGTAAATGAGATTCTCTACTGATTTGGCATAGAGAATAGGCTCATCAAAAGTTTCAAACACATTGTTTTCAATAGTAATATTAGAATGGAAATACTTTTGTTGTGCTTCTAAGTTGGGGATTTCGGGATAGATGGAAATGATAGCGTTCGTAAATTGATAATTAGCGGTAAGTGCATTGATGAAGTGGTTGTTTTTGATGATAACATTGTGGCAAGCACCTGTTTCATACCAGCCATTACAATCGCCACAGAGTAAGATAGCAGTGCCGTGAGTATGGTCGAAGGTGTTATTGACACAGACAACCTTTTTAGGAGTGCTAAACAGTGCTCCACGAGCCCGATTGTTACGCACTATATTGTTTTTGAAAATCACCTCAGGTGTCCAAGTAAGGTTTTCTACCCCACAAGGTGTATCGGGGTTTACTTCGGTAGGTAGTATTTCATCAAAAGTGATTTTAAATATCTTAGCACCTACTTCGGTAGGTTTATCAACGGCTTTAATAGTTTGAATGCGATAGGTTTTATCACCGATAACGTCCATTGTCTTGGAGGCAATGAACTGCACTTTATCACCTACATTGCCCCAGAGGAATCCCCACGATTGGGGGTGCATATACTGCGCTTTGATAGTGTGATTGTCTTCACGAGCTATTACTTTTAGGTAAGTGCCGTGTACGTTAATAGCATCATCAGCCATACCTTCATAGACTCCGTTTTCAGAGCGTATGAGTCCTTTGCAAGCTGAAAAGTGAGTTGCATCGGCTTGAGTAGTGAAATAGCGTTCGGTGCCTTCTTTTAAAGCTACGCGAAAGCGGTTGAGGGTTATATTTTCGGTGAGTTGGGCTAAGAGTCCCATACCTTGGGTGTTATGCACAGTTATATTTTCTAACTTCACGTTTTTGCTTTCAGTAACGAAAATGGCAGGTGTAGGACGTGTGTAGGTGCGCAATACAAAACGCTCTCCTTTTTCCAAATAAGGTTTAGCACCTATGCCTTCGATGCGGAACTCATTAGGGGCTATTTCGGTAATTTTAGTAGGGTTAAAATTTACGTCAGCTCGCTTATAAGCCAAACGTTTGTCAGCTCTGAATATCATACCTCCAAAGGGAGTTTCTTCATAATCTTCGCCAGTGAAGAAGAGTTTCCCGTCCTTGATTTTATAGTTTCCTTCGGGGTAGAGTTGGGCTTTTACGGTGTTATTTTTTGCATCTACTTCGGTAATGTGCAACTGACGCAAATGAGGGGTTGCAAAGTCTATCGAAAAGTTTTTAAGAGTGATATTGGTACAGTTTTTCATTACGATAGGCAAGATAGTGCCGTGAAAGAGCCATTCGCTGTTACTGCCGTCAATCACTACATTGTTTAAGTTTTCGAGATAAAGTCCTACTTTTTTGGGATTGGTTTGGTCGTGGTTGGAGATGTAGAGTTCTTTATCGGTAGTTTGGTTGAGATAAAAATGATAGGTATCCTTGTTAAGGACGATATGTTTATGGCTACCTACTTCCATTTGAGCGGGTGTAGCAGGGGTAGTAACGGCTGTTTTGCACGATGCTAAGCATAGCAATGCGGTGCATAGGGCAATGGAAAGAGTTTTCATTGTTTTCAATAGATAATAAGTTAAGAGGCTGTTTAAAAAAGGTTTGTTTTGTAGGGGCGAATTGCAATTCGCCCCTACAAGTTAATAATTAGGATTTTGAACTAAAATACCTCTGTTTTTATCAATTTCTGATTGAGGTAGAGGCCATAGATAGTGTTTGGATTCAAACTTACGTGCTACGATACCGTCAGTAACATTGTTGAGCACTTGAGGGGCAATTTTCCAACGTTTAAGATCGAAATAGCGCTCGCCTTCAAAAGCCAATTCCACCCGACGTTCGTGGCGAATGCGGGTTCTCATATTCTCTTTAGAAAGACCTGCTGGTAGATTAGGCATTCCTGCTCTTGTGCGTACTTGGTTTATATAGTTATACACTTCGGCAGAGGCTCCTGAAAGTTCGTTTTCTACTTCTGCTTTCATTAGGAGTACATCGGCGTAACGCATTAGCACCCAGTCTTGTTGGCTTTGGGTAGAGTATTGATAAGGGGCATCTAAGTTAGGAGACAAGAATTTTGCTAAGCCTATATTGGTAGCACGTGCATTGCTGGGAGTTACGTAAACGCCACGGTGCAAAAACTTATCTACAAAGATCGTCTTTGCCATACGTGGGTCGCGAGTTGCCATTGAGGTATTGGTAAAGGCTGTAATATCTACTTTACCGTTAGTTTGTGCTACAGCGGTAGCGGTAGAGCCATCGGCATTTTCAAACTCATTCATAAAGTTAGCCAAAGGCGAAACTACTATCCAGTCGCCATACCACAAATCGGCATAAGTATAGTTATTAGGAGCAAGGTATTTGACTGACATCATTATCTCAGGGCAACTTTCTTGTTTTAAATCGAAAAAGTTATCGGAGAAATTAGGTGCCAATGAATAACCTGAAATAGAGGCTAACACTGTTTTTGCTTCTTGCATTTTGGTAGCAATGGCATTACCACTGTCGTCATAGGCGGTATACAAAATCAATCGTGCTTTGAAGGCTTTAGCAGCGTTGCTCGTCCAACGTCCTTTTTCAACGCTATAAGGTTGAGAAGGCAAGTTAGCAATAGCAAAATCGAGGTCTTGCATTATGAAGTTATACACCTCAGTAGCAGGACTTTTGGCTTTGAACTGGGTATTTAAATCTAATACCTCGTTTATAACAGGTACATCGCCATAACAGCGGTAGAGATAAGAATAGAAGAAAGCGCGTATCATACGAGCTTCGGCTTCATTTCTCTTTTTAGTATTGGCATCGATACCAGAGAAAACTTCTAAGTTTCTCAAGAAGATATTTGCACGCATTACAGCTTTGAGACCATAAGTGTATACATTGCTAACAAAACCTTCGGAATTGGCATAAACATTACCTTGCGATAGCCCAATGGTCATACCGTATTGGCCTTCATTATGTTGTCCGTAAGCATTATCGGTAAGGTTATCCCACGTAGGAAGACCTTGCGCAAAGTGAGGGTGTTGCATAGCACCATAACAAGCGGTGAGTGCCATTTTATAGTCACTTTCAGTTTTCCAAAACGTACCAGAAGAAGGTCTGTCGTTTGGATTAAGATCTAAGAAATCTTTGTTACAAGCCGTTAATAACAACACTGTAACGAAAAGTGTCAGTATTTTTTTCATATCTTTTCAAAATTAAAATTCTACATTTAACCCCATTGAAATGATTTTATTTTGTGGGTATTGGACAAAGAGTCCGTCGCCAGCACGTTCGGGGTCTAATCCTTTATAGTCAGTAAGAGTCCATAGATTATCACCTGCGAAATACACTCTGAGTTTGGTTAGACCTACTTTAGAAATGATATCTTCGGGGAAAGAGAACCCAACGGTGATATTTTTCAAGCGTAAGTAAGAGGCATCTTGCAAATACCAAGTGTTAAAGCGGCGGTTATGTTCGTCGCCTACTTGATTAAAGTACATACGTGGATAGCTGTTAGAAGTACCTTCGCCACGCCAACGGTTGTTCACATAGTCTAAAGTAGGAGCTGTACCTTGACGAAATGGGTCTAAGCCCCACCCCGTAGTATAGATTTTGCGACCTTCTACCCCTTGAAAGAGGATAGAGAAATCGATACCTTTATACTCTAAATGTGCATTGAATGAATATTCGTATTTAGGGAAACGACCATCTACTACAGTACGGTCATCGTTATCAATTTTGCCATCGCCATTTACATCGCGATATTTAAAATCACCAGGACGTACGGGGTCGTTGAATTGTTTGGGAGAGTTATCAATTTCGGCTTGGTTTTGGAAAATGCCTATCATCTCGAGCATATAGAAGGAGTTATAAGGCAAACCATCTTCGCGAAGGTTATAACCGTCAATTTCACGCGCTCCAAAATTTACTAACTTGTTACGTGAAATATCAACATAGAAACCAGCCCCATAGCTCAACCCTTCTAAACGACCTTTATTGATAGAATGATTATATTGCACTGACAGTTCGTGTCCATAATTATCCATTTCGCCACTATTAATAGTAGGAGCATTTAATCCTAATGCTCCTGTTACTTGTGCGCTACGGAGTATATCAAAAGTGTGCTTTTTATACCAGTCATACACAATAGAAATACGCTTAAATAGAGTGATATCAACTCCTATATCGGTAACGGAAGTAGACTCCCATTTGATATCGTTATTTGCATAACTTGTTTGTGCTACTCCTGGAGAAAGGGTAGTGTTATCAAACGGATAAGCTCCTGTGTAGTTGAGCAATGATTGATAAGGGTAGTTGCCTATATTTTGGTTGCCCAATAGACCGTAAGAACCGCGTATTTTTAAGTTGGTAAGCCATTGCATAGCAGGAGTGTCTTTGATAAGGCTTTCTTCGGAAATGCGCCAGCCTGCTGAGAAAGAAGGGAACCAACCCCAACGGTTAGCTTTAGCAATACGTGAAGTACCATCATAGCGTACATTAGCTTCAAGCAAATAACGTTCTTTATAATTGTAATTAAATCTTCCGAAAAAAGATTGTAAAGCCCATTCTATTGTATTACCATTATTGGTTTGAATGGCGGTAGTACCCGCATCAAGTTCGTGTAAGTTATTAGCTATATAGTCACGTCTATGACCTTGTAAGGTCTGATAATTATTGTACTCTTGGCTATACCCTGCTTGTAAGCCTATGGTATGTTTTTCTGCAAAAGTTTTAGTGTATTTTAGATAGGTAAAGAAGTTGGTATAAAAGTTTTTAGCGTTGTTAGAAATTAAACCTTTACCTCCTACATCGAGGTCGCCTGTTACAGCCCCTGTGTGATAATTGTAAACAGGTACCACAGGGCGCCAGTCTTTATAGGATTCATCGGAATAAGTAACGGCTAATTTGGAATACCAATTCAAGCCTTTTGTCAAAGTAATATCGTCCCACAACTGACCCGATAAGTTGTATTCGGTAGTGTTGCGAAGTGCTCCACTATCGATAATGGCAGGCATATTCTTGTTGGCTTGTTCGAAGTCGTAAGCCTTAGAAACATATTTGCCATCAGGAGTAAAAGGTCTATAAGTAGGAGCTTGTGCTATAGTAGAAAGGAAAGTATCTACGTGACCTTGGCGAGGACGTTCAGTTTTACCTCTATCCAAAGCTACGTTTACACCTACAGTAGCCCACGGTTTAATTTCGGATTTTATATTGCTACGGAAGTTAAGTCGGTCATACTTAAAGCCTCGTAACACCCCTGGCTGGTCTACATAACCTAGAGCAATATTGTAGAGAGTTCCTTTAGCACCCCCACTGAGCGTAAGATTGTGGTTTTGCACAAAAGCAGGGTTGAACATATAGTCTATCCAATCGAAGTTTGGATATTGAATGCGATCGGTAGCATTCTCATAGGCAGCTATCATTTCGGGAGTGTAATGCCCATCAGTAATACCCGAATTGGTTTTAGCTTCGTTGAACAAGCGCATATATTCAGCTGAATTGGTAACCAATTTGAGCATACGTGTAGGGGTATGAATAGCAAAGTTGTTTTGATAAGAGATTTTGAAATGCCCGTCGTTACCTAATTTAGTAGTGACTAAAATTACCCCATTAGCAGCTCTTGCCCCATAGATAGAAGCTGAAGCAGCATCTTTGAGCACTGAAATGTTTTCGATGTCATTAGGATTGATGTTTGCCAAAGAACCAGGAACTCCATCGATAAGTACCAAGGGGTCGGAGCCAGCGGAGCTATAAGTACCTTGTCCACGCACACGTATTGAAGCCGACTCGGCACCAGGTTGCCCTGAACCTTGCACAATGCGTAACCCAGGTACTTGCCCTTGCAGCATTGTAGCTGTATTAGCTACTGGACGTTTGGTAAGTGTTTCAGCCGAAACTGCTGCTACAGCTCCCGTAAGGTTTTCTTTCTTTTGGGTACCATAGCCCACTACTACTACTTCACCCAATTCTTGGGTATCTTCTTTCAGTTGTACGTTGATAATCAAGCTATTACCCCCCCCCTTACCAACGGTTTTTTCTTGGGAGGCATAGCCCATAGAACTGAACAATAGCACGTTGCCTGGAGAGGCTTCAATGCTATATTTACCATCAAAATCAGTAGCTACCCCACGGGTAGTTGATTTGATTTGCACACTCACTCCGGGAAGAGGAGTGCCTTTCTCATCGGTAACAGTACCGGAAATTTGTTTGTTTTGTGCCCATAGCAGAGAGGTAGTACTCCATAGAGCTATTAGCAATAAGAAGATTTTTCGTTTCATACTTCCAAAACTTTTTATTGGTTATTTAATGGTGCAAATATATTAATAAAAAGGAATATAAAGCAAATATTTTCGTAACTTTTTAATTATTTTTTATTACGGTGTAAAATATATAAGGAAAAATAAGAAAATAATAATAATGCCAATAATACCAGAAATGCTAATAATACCAGAAATGAGAAAATGAGAGAATTAGAAAATTAGTAAATGAGTAGTGATAAAAATTGTTTATTGATAGGTGAGACTTGTCGGACAAATCGGATAGGTTGGAGAATTCGGAAGGAAACGGAGGAGTTCGGAAGAGGGGAGGGAGGGTTTTTGATGAAAAAAGGCTATGAGAAAGGTATGGTTAGCTTATAGAGAGCTTATAGGAAGCTTATACGAATCTTGGACGATTGGTATAGAAAGGGTATATAAATGGTTGAATAATAGTATAATATAACAAGGATAAAAATGTTAAAAAAGAGGTTTCGAGGCGAAAG
>NZ_KB291508.1:61863-77580 GCF_000318315.2 Capnocytophaga sp. oral taxon 324 str. F0483
TAAAAAAGAGGTTTCGAGGCGAAAGAAAAAGGAAGAATTGACGAATAGTGAATAACGAATAACAGAAGAGGCTGGCTCTTTAAGAGCCAGCCTCCTTTCAATTAAATTTAATTTAACTTACAATGACAACAAATTAAATTTCTATTCTAATATCACCATAAATTCGGCACCTGTGGCAAAATCTTCACCATAGAAATCACTTAGAGCGGTGAAACGCACATAGCGTGCTTTTACAACTTTGTCGAGCAACACTTGTTGGGCGCTACTCACATCTTTAAAAGCTCCTACTTTCACGGGGTCGCCCCAGTTCTTACCGTCGTTGCTCAGTTGTATTTGGTAATCTTTTACCTTTCCGCTCCAGCTATCAGTGCGCTGGGTAAAGCTAAAGCCTTTTACATTAACAACCTTGCCCATATCGAAATCTACCCAATGTGGATGTTTGGCTACAGTAACTGAATAGGCGGAGTGCCAAATGGTATTGGGGTCGCCATCTACTAAATGTTTAGCATCTCCTACACCTGCTTCTTCACTGCTGGCGAAAATTACTTCCATTGCCGTGCTTTCGGCTTTACCGAAAGTAAGGGTGTACTTTTGAGTTTCATTACCTGCAAACCACGCCTTTACAGTACCTCCGTTAGGCAAATCGAAAGGAAGGGTGTATTTCTGTGCTTTGTTATTATTGATGCTGTAATAGATAGTTGCAAGGGCATTGGCTGTACTGATAGATACTTTTCCTACTTTGCTACGAGTAATAGAAAGAGGTTGCTCACCGCTTGCACTTACATTGGTTATGGTTTGCAAATCTTCTTTGGCTGGACGAATGATGAAACCGAAATTATGAGGGGTTGCTAACAAACGGTCACGCAACAACGGACGAGGACCGCAACTATGTCCGCCCAAACCTGTGTTGCCTATGTTCAGTTGCAAGTACACGCCGTCAGGTTCTGGTAATTGGTAGGGGTGTCCTGCCAAAGTCATATCGATAGCTTTATAAGGCAAAGCTGCTACCGATAGCGGTTCAGCCCCTACAAACACTGCGCCGGCACCCTGAGCATTGGTAAGAGCTGCCCAGCGGGTTTCTTGGTGTTGCCCCATATCTTGTGGTTTAGGGAAAGGCACAAATTCATCGGCTATTTTACCGCTGTAGAGACCTACAAAAGCCCCTGATTTGCGGTCGGGATAATTATCTTGTTTACCGCGACCGTAATAGGTGAAATTTTCGTACTCTTTAGGCAGTTTGAGTAAATAGCCCAATTGTGGCAATACCAAAGAGGCATCGTTAGACACCACGCTGGCTTGTAGTTCGATAGAGCCGTCGGGATAGACGGTGAAAATTTGGTTAGTAGTGAACTTAAAGTCGTTTGCACCAAATTTCTGGTGGGTAAGTTCCTCTATCTTATTGCGTCCTGAGCTGGCACCACCTGTTATTTTAGCTGCATTAGGTGCTTGTGATTCCACCGTGAAATAGAATGTATAACCACCTTCTTTATTAGGTTTCACTGAGGAAGCAATGGCTTTATGACGCAGGTTATGCAATCCTTTTTCAAACCATTGCTCGTATATCCAGTTATCGTTATTGGTGAAGGCGCGGAAAGCGTTGAGACTTAGGTTGCTGTTGGTAATAATAGTATGCTCACCATAGCGTAGTGTGCCTATCGTACCTTTATCGAAATCAAAAGTTACTGAAAAGTCTTTTCCGGTAATGGTCTTTTTGTCTTTGCTAAGGGTGAGCTTTTCTCCTTTGGTTACAGAGGAAAGAGAAGGCTTTTGGGTAGCAGGTTGCATTAAGAATTGTTCGCGAGCTTGTACAAATCCTTTTTTAGCCCAAGGGGTATCTGCTTTAAGGCGGAATTCTACAATACTGTAATATTCTTCATTGCTATCTAAAGTTACAGGGGTAATGGTCACACTTGATTTTTGCTGTGGCATCACAGAAGGCACTTCAAAAGGACGTTCTTCTACAAGCACACCGTTCTTATAGAGTTTCCATATACCCTCATAGTTTGAAAGATCGGTAAAATAGCCTTCATTGAAAATTTCAAAAGTAAAACTATTGAGTTTTTTCACGCCTATATTCTGATACACTTTCTGCACTTCGTAGTACTGTGGTTTTACTGTTCTATCGGCAAAGATAATGCCGTTCATCACAAACTGACCATCGTTAGGGAAGTCGCCAAAATCACCTCCATAGGCTTGGTAGCGAATGCCGTCTTTGGTATAGTTGTACATCGCTTGGTCTACCCAATCCCAGATAGCACCTCCGCATAGAAAGTTAGAGCTTTCGATAGCCTCCCAATAGTCGGCGAGATTCCCTACGGCATTACCCATAGAATGTGCGTATTCCGAGATGTGAAACGGATATTTGATGTCGTACTTACCTGTAGCAGCACCCTGTACCCACGCTACCGAAGGGTATTGGTTAGAGCCCATATCTACGATGTCGTTATTGCGCTCGTATTGTACAGGGCGAGAAGTATCGAGTGTTTTGAGGTGTTTATAAGCCGTTACAAAGTTCTGACCAGGGCCTGCTTCATTACCAAGTGACCATATCACAATGGCAGGCGAATTATAGGTAGCCTCTACCATTTCGGTTACGCGGGCTGTGTGAGCCTTTTCCCATTCTTTAGGGTGAGAAAGTGATTCTTTGCCGTAGTAATACTCGTGAGACTCTATATTAGCTTCGTTTTCTAAATAAATACCATACTTATCGCAGAGGTAAAACCAATAAGGGTCGGGTGGATAGTGAGAGTTGCGCACGTGGTTGATATTAGCTCGCTTCATCATCATCACCTCTTCTTCCATTTGTTGATGTGTGAGCACGTGCCCTTGTGCGGGGTGACTTTCGTGACGGTTTACGCCTTTAAATTTGATAGTCTTACCATTGAGATAATAATACCTTCCTGCCTTTCCGAAAGCATCGTCTTCAGCCTTAGTGTCTTTGATTTCTACTTTTCTAAAGCCAAAGTAAGACGATACTGTTTCTACCACCTTCCCTTTTTTATCCAAAAGTTGAGCTACGAGCACATAACGATGAGGCTCCTCAGCTGACCATAGTTTAGGATTCTTTACGGTTATTGTACCGCTCACTTTATCGATAGCGTTAGGGGCTACTGTTTTTAGAGGAATGCTTCCTTTGGTAGCAGTGGAGGTAACGTCGTCTTTATATAATGAGACTTCGTATACGTTATAGTACACTTGATAATCTTTGACTGCTTTTGGGCTGAGGTTGCGCACTTCGGCATTCACTTTTAACTGCCAATCGGTGAGGTTTTGGGTATCTGTAAGAATGTTGAGGTTAAAGATTTGCACCTTAGGAGTACTGCGCAAGGCTACTGTTCTGAATATCCCAGGTAGGCGAAACATATCTTGTGATTCGAGAAAAGAACCATCGGAATTGCGGTATACTTCTACGGCTACTTTATTCTTGCCTTTGTGTAGATATTTGGTAATATCAAAAGAAGCTACATTGCGTGAGTTTTTAGAAAAGCCTACATACTGCCCATTAATCCAAAGGTAGAAGAAAGAGTCTACTCCATCGAAATCGATGAAGATTTCACGACCGTCCCAATCAGTAGGTATTTCAAAATCGCGAATATAAGAGCCTACCTCATTGCGGTACTCATAGGTTGTCCACGTTTTAGGAGGGGTACGCATTACCCCTTTACGCCAATCGTCTACCTTGCGCTCGTGATAGAAAATCACAGGCTGGTTTACATAGATAGGCACTCCATATTTGAGCGTACCGTTTTTCTGTATACCGTAGATATTCCAGTTAGAAGGTACAGGAATCAACTCCCAAGCAGAAGCGTCGAAATCGGGTTTATAGAAGTCTTTGGGACGCTCTTCGGGGGTTTTGCACCAGTGGAATTGCCATTGCCCATTGAGAGATTTCCAATAGGGCGAATGTTCAGGCAATACTTGGGTAGCCGTCTTTTCGTCTTTAAACGAGAAGAAATAAGCACGAGGGTACTCTTTGTTAAGCGAGAGTTCCTCTACTGACTCCCATTCTTTACCCGTAGGGGCTGAGAGAGTGCCATAAGCAAAACCACCCAAAGGCTTGTGCTGGGCTAATAAATAAGGAGAGAGTAGTAAACTTAGTAGGGTACTTACTGTTCTAAAATAGTGTTTCATAAATTATTAGTATTAGTTTCGTCTTTTTGAAGATTGGATAATAAGGGTTCTACCTTGGCGTAATCTTTTACGACTTTGATGCATAAAAAAAAGGAAATGATTAACAAGAGGGTACCAATCACATTTATAATTGAGGTTGTATATGACATCTCGATAGTAGGGTCATCAAGCATAGAGGCTCTAAAAACAAAGTAATTTACTACAGAAGAAATAATTGAAATCGTCCACCAAATGGTTACAAAATTAGTAGGTAGTTTGGGTTGTATGTCTCCCCTTTGTATGAAAAGATTGCGAGTACTATTGTATATTTCTTTCATTATGCGGTATGGGAGTACCCAGTTAGCAAAAGGAATGAACCAGCTTCCTACTGCCCAACCATCGGTATATGAGAGGTTATTTTTCAGTTGGTGCAAGTTGTAATAAGCGCGCCTGAACCACATCAAAAAAAGAATACTCATTATAATGAATATCACAAGCCACAAAATACCTACTATACCTGAGAAAACATCACTCAGTTCAGCTCTTGCAAACAATTCGTCATCTATTTCACCTACAAGGAACTCTCTAATAACATATAGTTCAAAAATATCTGAAATCAGAAATATGAATAAAAAAGCAAAGGATATCCACAACATTATTATGGCATTCTTAGCACGGGTAGTATTATCTCTTAACATTTTTGTTGGTTTTTATAAGAAAAGGCGTAACTGGAAGTTGATATTAAAAAAGGTTACGCCTTTTCTTGTTGAATATTGAAATCTTTAAATTTATAAATTATTAAACGCCTAACATATTCTTGGGGTCTAAAATCTCATCGAGCTTATCCTTAGAAAGCAAGCCGTGTTCTAATACTAAATTGTACACTGACTTACCTGTTTCAAGGGCTTCTTTGGCTATCTTGGTGCTATTTTTATACCCTATATGTGGATTGAGTGCTGTAACGATACCGATACTGTGTTTTACCATATTGAGGCATACTTCGCGATTGGCGGTAATACCTTCGATACACTTGGTGCGCAAGGTGTCGATAGCGCGTTCTAAGAATACGATAGACTCGATAATGCACTGGCAGAGCACGGGTTCCATTACGTTGAGTTGCAACTGACCTGCCTCAGCGGCGAAGGTAACGGTAAGGTCATTACCAATCACTTTGAAGCACACTTGGTTCACTACTTCGGGGATAACGGGGTTTACTTTGCCGGGCATAATAGACGAACCAGGTTGCATTTTAGGCAGGTTGATTTCGTTGAGTCCTGCACGAGGTCCTGAAGAGAGCAAACGCAAGTCGTTACAAATCTTAGAGAGTTTTACAGCCATACGTTTTAGCGCAGAGGAATAAATTACATATGAACCGGTATCAGGGGTAGCTTCTACCAAGTTAGAGGCAGTAACGAAGGCTTCGCCTGTGAGTTTAGCTAAGTTTTCGGCACATAGTTTGGCATATCCCTTAGGAGCGTTGAGTCCTGTACCAATGGCGGTACCTCCCATATTGATTTCCAAGAAGAGCTTGGCGTTGCTTTGCAAGCGGGCGATTTCTTCTTCGAGGTTGGCTGCAAAAGCTTCAAATTCTTGACCAAGCGTCATAGGTACGGCATCTTGCAACTGGGTACGCCCCATTTTTATTACATCGGCGAACTCTTTACCTTTCTTCCGAAAAGCCTCAATGAGCAATGATAGGCGCTTGATGAGCGTTTCGTTCATCTTGATAACAGCTAACTTTACAGTAGTAGGGTAAGCGTCGTTTGTAGATTGTGATTGATTCACGTGGTCGTTAGGAGAGCAGTGTTGGTAATCACCGCGAGGATACCCCATAATTTCCAAGGCGCGATTGGCTATTACTTCATTAGCGTTCATATTCACCGAAGTACCTGCCCCTCCTTGAATCATATCTACGAGGAACTGATGGTTAAACTTCCCTTCGATTACTTCTTTGCAAGCCTCAGAAATAGGTTTGAGTAGTTCGTCGGGGAGTAATCCCAAAGCGTGGTTTGTTTGAGCTGCGGCGAGTTTTACATAACCAATAGCTTTTACAAACTCAGGGTAATCACCCATTTTAGTTCCTGTAATGCGAAAGTTTTCGATGGCGCGTTGTGTTTGTACGCCATAGTAAGCATCGGCGGGCACTTGCAAGTCGCCGATAAGGTCGGATTCTGTTCTAAATTTTGTCATAATTTTAAATTTTATATTTTTAGTAATTTTATATATGATACTTACGTTATATAATGAGATTGTATCGGTTTAAAAAATTTCGGTAAAAGTACGGAAGTTTTTTTTAATAGAAAAGAAAAAAGGAAAATATTTTTTAAGACAGCGTAACTTCGATTTAAAGAGGTGAGGTTATGCCTTAGAAATTAAATAAAAATTGGTAGATTAGTAAATTTAGAAATTAGCAAATTAGTAAAAGGAAGAGATGAAAATAGTTATTTGACAGGTTGAACTTGTAGGACAGACCGGACGAGTCAGACATTTGAGAATTGCCGAAGAAACTCCGAAAAACTCTGAGTTTTTGGGAAGGGTTGGAGAGGAAACAGAGATACTAAGGAGGTATCAGAAGAAAATGAAGAAAATCGGAAGAGAGGAGGGAGAGTTTTTGATGAAAAAAGGCTGTAAGGAGGGTGGAGTTAGCTTATAGAGAGCTTATAGGAAGGCTTATACGAATCTTGGACGATTGGAATAGAAAGGGTATATAAATGGTTGATTCATAATACAATACAACAGTGCTAAAAATGCTAAAAACGGGGTTTCGAGACGAAAGAAAAAGAATAGGCACTAGGCCTTAGGCCATAGGCAATAGGGGGAAGTACGACGGAAAGGAGAAGGGATAATTAGGGAATTAGCAAATTAGAAAATTAGTAAAATGGGGAGGTGTGAGGTCTTAGGGCATAGGCAATAGGGTTATGACGGAAAGTGGATAGGCAGATTGATAAATTAGAGAATTAGCAGATTTGGAAATTGGCAAATGAGGACGAGAGGGACGAGGTAAGATGGGTGGGATAGAAGAGACGGGAGATTAAATTAGCAAATGGGTTGGAGTTATATTGAAAAAACGTTGATAATCATTTAATTGCTTAGAAGAATTGCCGGATAAAAAAAGGGAGTTAAGCTTATAAACAAAAAATATTAGTTCGTAATTCAAAATTATTTTATATCTTTGCATTCTAAAAAATCAAATAACGCTTAGTTTATGGAATATTTAGATTTTGAACAACCTATTAAAGAGCTTGAAGAACAGATGGAAAAGTGTCAGGTCATCGGTAATGAAAGTGATGTGGATATGACTGATGCTTGCAAGAAAATAGAAAAGAAACTCAACCAAGTAAAGAAGGAAGTTTATGGTAATCTTACGGCGTGGCAACGAGTGCAAATCTCTCGTCACTTGGAGAGACCTTATACTCTTGACTATATCAACTCACTTGCAGGAAACACTTTCTTGGAACTTCACGGCGACCGTACAGTGAAAGACGATAAGGCGATGATAGGAGGTTTTGGAAAGATAGATGACCAGAGTTTTTTGTTTATTGGTCAGCAAAAAGGAGTAAATACTAAGATGCGACAATATCGCAATTTTGGTATGGCAAACCCCGAAGGGTATCGCAAAGCCTTGCGATTGATGAAACAAGCTGAAAAGTTTAACATTCCTATAGTGAGTTTTGTAGACACGCCAGGAGCTTTCCCTGGTATTGAAGCTGAAGAACGCGGACAAGGAGAAGCAATTGCTCGCAATATATTGGAGATGTCACGTTTGAAAGTGCCTGTAATAGTGTTTATCATAGGCGAAGGAGCTTCGGGAGGAGCGCTAGGTATCGGTGTAGGTGATAAAGTGTATATGCTTGAAAATACTTGGTATTCGGTAATATCGCCAGAGTCTTGTTCCTCTATATTATGGCGTAGCTGGGAGTACAAAAAGGAAGCAGCTGAAGCTCTAAAACTCACCGCTCCTGATATGAAGAAGTTAAAACTGATAGATGAGATTATTAAGGAACCACTCGGGGGGGCACATCGCGATCGCGAAATGATGTTTGCTACTGTTCGCAAAGTGATATTGGACACTTATAAGGATTTGAAGAAGCTTCCCACCGATAAATTGGTTGAAAAACGAATGAACAAGTACCTCGCGATGGGAGTGTTCAGTGAGAAGTAAGAAAATGATAATATCAACAACTTATAAAGGCGCTATTTAAGCGCTTTTTTTATAAAATGAAGATAGTAAACGGTTGCTAAATAGAAGAGTAAAGAAAACTTTTCAGAAGTTATCAACAGACTATTAACAGTGTTTGTGGGTAAAATCATCTACCCCAAATTAAACTATTTCGTATCTTTGCCGTATGAACGAAACAGAAAACACATCAGTACCAGAAATTGTTCCTGCAATACAACCATTCTCGCGAACACAAGTGAGTTTAGAGCGAGGAAAACTCCCTCCACAAGACCTCAATCTTGAAGAAGCTATCTTGGGAGCTATGCTCATTGACAAGAAAGGCGTTGATGATGTGATAGACATACTCAACCCTGAAGTTTTTTATAAAAAGCAACATCAACTTATCTATCAAGCTATTTTTGAACTTTTCAACGAATCGGAAGCTATCGACCTGCTTACGGTGGCAGAACAACTTCGCAAAAATGGCAATTTGGAGGCGGTGGGAGGAGAGTTTTACCTTATTAATCTCACCCAACGAGTATCATCATCTGCTAACGTGGAATTTCACGCGCGTATTATTTTACAGAAGTTCATCAAGCGCAAACTCATTGAAATTTCTTCGGAAATTATAGAAGACGCTTACGACGATACTCGCGATGTGTTTGATTCGTTGGACAGTGCTGAGCAGAAACTCTATGAAGTAACACAAGGTAACCTAAAGCGTTCCAGTGAAGTAGCGGGAGATTTGGTGATAAAAGCACTCAAGAAAATACAAGACCTCTCTAATAAAACTGATGGGTTTAGTGGAGTACCTTCAGGCTTTACCAAACTCGACC
The DNA here is from genome assembly GCF_000318315.2 of Capnocytophaga sp. oral taxon 324 str. F0483. Lineage (NCBI taxonomy): Bacteria > Pseudomonadati > Bacteroidota > Flavobacteriia > Flavobacteriales > Flavobacteriaceae > Capnocytophaga > Capnocytophaga sp. oral taxon 324. The sequence continues at coordinate 70,969 of NZ_KB291508.1, forward strand.
AACTCACCTCAGGTTGGCAAGCGAGTGACCTTATTATCGTAGCGGCACGCCCAGGTATGGGGAAAACAGCCCTCACGCTTTCTATGGCAAGAAATATAGCAGTAGGGCAGGGGATACCCGTAGCGTTTTTCTCATTGGAAATGTCGTCGGTACAGCTTATTACGCGTTTGATTTCCTCAGAAACAGGTCTGTCGTCAGAGAAATTGCGTACAGGGAAGTTGGAAGAGCACGAGTGGTATGTGTTAAATACTAAGGTGAAAGACCTAGAAAAGGCTCCTCTTTTTATAGATGATACGCCTTCTATATCAATTTTTGACCTCCGAGCTAAAGCGCGCCGACTCTCTACACAGCACGGTATTCAGCTAATTATTATTGATTACTTACAGTTGATGACGGCAGGAGGTAGCAAAGGAGTGGGTAACCGTGAGCAAGAAATTTCTACAATTTCTCGTAACTTAAAAGCTCTTGCTAAAGAGTTAAACATACCCGTAATAGCACTTTCACAGCTTTCGCGTAATGTGGAATCACGTCCTGGACAGCAAAAGCGTCCACAGTTATCCGATTTACGTGAATCAGGAGCTATTGAGCAAGACGCCGATATTGTATCGTTTATCTACCGTCCTGAATACTATAAAATTACAGAATGGGACGACGAATCAGGAACACCTACCGCTGGACAAGCTGAATTTATTGTGGCTAAACACCGCAATGGAGGTTTGGATAGTATCCGATTGAAGTTTGAAGGGCATTTGGGAAGGTTTGCAAATTTAGAGGAATACGATAGTGGAGGCTATTTACCTATGGGGGTACAAGAATTTGTTTCGAAGATGAATGAAAATGTAGCTTTTGAAACTGTGCCTACTGCTAATCCGGAGCAGGCTTTTGGAGCTCCTTCCTCCACTTCAACCGAAGACGATATACCTTACTAAAAATACTCTTGGAGTGTGTGAATATCCAAGAATCCTTTTTTGCCATTCTTCTCAATAGCATAAAATGATGCGGAGAGAGGAATGGCTTTGTTATAAAATTAATACTTATCGTATTGCAAATTAAAAAAAGTAGTATCTTTGCGGAGTCAAACAGACTTCATTATGATTAAATCATATATATCCAAAATATTTGCTTCTATCGTTAAAAAAAAGATAGACCGCTGGGCTAAAGCTCCAATAGACACACAACAAAAAGTATTCCAGTCGCTTATAGAACAAGCTAAAAATACGGCTTTTGGGCGTGACCATCATTTTGAGGAAATCCAAACGTATGAAGATTTTGTGGCTCGCGTACCTATACGAGATTATGAAGCCTTGCGCCCTTATATCGATAGGGTAGTGGAAGGCGAAAAAGATGTGTTATGGAAAGGCAAACCGCTCTATTTTGCTAAGACTTCAGGGACTACCAGCGGGGCGAAGTATATCCCTATTACCAAAGACTCGATGCCTTTCCATATTCAGGCAGCACGTGATGCGATTTTATGTTATATACACGAGACTAAAAAAGCCGATTTTGTAGAAGGAAAGATGATTTTCTTGCAAGGAAGTCCTATTTTAGGTGAAAAAAACGGCATTAAAACAGGACGACTTTCGGGTATAGTAGCACACTATGTACCTGCTTATTTGCAGCGCAATCGTATGCCTTCGTATAAAACCAACTGTATAGAAGATTGGGAGACCAAAGTAGAAGCGATTGTTACTGAAACTTTTTCTGAAAATATGACCCTCATCAGCGGGATACCTTCGTGGGTGCTGATGTACTTCGAGCGATTGTACACGCGCTCTGGCATTAAAGTAGGAAAACTGTTTCCTAATTTCAACTTGTTTATTTATGGAGGGGTGAATTACGAACCTTATCGCCAACAATTTGAGCACCTTATCGGGCGCAAAGTGGATAGCATAGAGCTCTATCCCGCTAGCGAGGGTTTCTTTGCTTATCAAGATAGTCAAACAGAGAAAGGAATGCTCTTACTGCTCAATTCGGGTATTTTTTACGAGTTTGTAGAAGCTGATACTTTCTTCAGTGATGCTCCCAAACGAGTGGCTTTGCAGGACGTACAATTGGGGGTAAATTATGCGCTCATTATATCTACCAATGCCGGACTTTGGGGTTACAACATAGGCGACACGGTGCAATTTACTTCGCTTGCGCCTTACCGTATAGTAGTTACGGGGCGCATTAAGCATTTTATTTCGGCTTTTGGCGAACACGTGATTGGTAAAGAAGTGGAAGAGGCAATGCGAGAGGGTTTAGAGGCTACGGGAGTACGTATCACAGAATTTACGGTCGCTCCTCAGGTAAATCCGGTAGGGGGTGAATTGCCTTATCACGAGTGGTTTGTAGAATTTGAGCAGAAACCTACTGATATGAAACGCTTTGCCCAAGTGATAGATGAGGCTCTACAAAAACAGAATATGTACTACTACGACCTCATACAAGGTAAAGTACTCCAACCGCTCAAAATAACCGAAGTTCCCGAAGGCGGTTTTGCCTCTTATATGAAGTCGCAAGGAAAGCTCGGCGGACAGAATAAAATACAACGATTGGCGAATGATAGAAGCGTTGTGGAGCGATTAGTTAAAAGTTAAGATTAAGACTGATTACTTAAGAAGCGCGGATTGCTTCGCGTATTGAGTTCTTCGCGACTTTGACTCTACAAACATTTGCGAATCATTTTTGCCTAACTATAAATGTAGAATTATTAAATAAAAAAGCCAATAGTAAAATGCTATTGGCTTTTGTTTTTTAGTTGTTTTGTAATTTGTAGTTGATAGGGTAAGCAAAGGTAACTGGTGTAGGTTTACCACGTTGTTTACCTGGGATAAGTCTAGGAAGTTTCATAATGAGCTTCTTAGCATCATCTTCCAAAATTTTATCGGGACCACGCACTCCTAAAACGGTAATAGTACCATCGGTATTGATGCGGAAGTTTACAAATACTTTTCCTTGAATACCCATTTCGGCGGCAGCTTGTGGATAGCTAAAGTTCTTTACTACGTGTTTGTTCAAGTTTTCTTGAAAACATTTCATTTGTTGATCTTTAGGTACGTTTTTACAAGCTTCGAACATAGGTTTATCTTCGATAATAGTAAAAGGCACATCTACATCAGGAGCTTCTTCTACTACAGTTTGTTTAATTTCTTCTACTTTAGCTATTTGCTCATTTTTAGTAGTTTCAGTAGTACCAATTACTTGTTCTTCGATTTTAGTATCGTTTTCCACTACTTTTACTTCCTCTACCACTGTAGGGGCTGGAGGAGGTGGAGGTGGTGGAGTTTCAGGAGGGGTCTCCATTGTGTAGTTCTCTTGATTTTCGTCAAGAGCCTTATCCACATCTGACGTACGGTTGTCTTGAACGCTTTTGTCATACACTTTTGTTTCGAACCCCCATAAGGTAAGGGCTGATACAAGAGCGAATCCTATGGCAAAGAACAATCCGCTACTTTTTGCCAAATCGGCTTTCGGATTTTTTTTAGGTTGCATAATGATTTTCTTTTAAAAGGTTATTAAATATACTTTTTATCTGAAAAGCTTTTCATACTTTCTCATAAATAGTAGAGCAACAACTGTGCCAAATGTATTGAAGAGCATATCAATAAAGTCGGCAGAGCGAGTAGTGGTGAGTAAGCCTTGTAATATTTCCATTGTTGCGCCTAAAAACAAGGCGGTGATTACTGCCCATAATTTACTTCTAAATGCTAATATAAACAGTGCCGTGTAACCGAAATAGAAGCTGAAATGAGCGACTTTGTCTAAATAGGGAATGCGAGGTGCTTTGGGCATTTCGCTGGATGAGATAAGACTTAGAGTGATAATAGCTATCGTCCATATGCCCCATAACAAAGTGTATTTGTATTTTTTAAGCATTTATTAGGGTTTTATACGCTTCGGCTGAGAGTAGATTATCTAACTGGGTAATATCGCTTATTTTCAGTTGTATTATCCACCCTTTGCCATATGGGTCGGTATTTACTTTCTCAGGTTTTTGGTTTAGCGGTTCATTAAACGCGATTACTTCGCCCGTGAGGGGCATAAATAAATCGGATATTGTTTTTACGGCTTCGATACTGCCAAATATTTCATCTTCATTAAGGGTATCGCCTATGGTTTCTACTTCCACATACACAATGTCGCCTAATTGGTGTTGAGCAAAATCGGTAATGCCTGCTGTGGCTATATCACCTTCGATGCGCACCCATATGTGTTCTTTAGTGTATTTTAAATCAGATGGAAAGTTCATTGCCCAATAAATGTCTTAAAAAGCGAGCCAAAGGTACTCTCTTTTTTTGTAACTACCAAATTTTTATTAGAAAAATTTTAACATTTTATTTGAGTTGTGGGATAATGGTCGATAAATTAGTAGATTAGGTGCGGGCTATATGAGTGGTTAATGATTAATGATTAATGGTGAAATTGGGAGAAGATTATACAAAGCTTATAGGATAATCGAACAATAAGTGGTTCTACAGTGGTTCTACAGTGGTTCTACAGTGGTTCTACAATGGCTCAATAGTGGTTCAATAGCGATAGATGACTAAAAGGAGGAGGGGAATAAAGTGAGGAAAAGCTGAGGATAAGAAGGTGGGTGTTGGGAATAAAACTGAAAGCAAAATGTTTTTATATATTAAATTATTTGTACCTTTGCCCTCTCAAAAGAAAGAATTTGCAAATGTTGAACTTAAACGATACCCTTAAACAACATATATTACAAGCTGTACAGGAACTGTATGGTGTGAGCTTAGAAAGCGTTGAATTGCAACAGACTAAAAAAGAGTTTGTGGGCGATGTTACTCTTGTGGTGTTTCCGCTATTGCGTCATATCAAAGGTAATCCTGTGCAGATAGGAGAACAAATAGGAGGTTACTTAAAAGAGAAAGCAGGTGATTTGGTAACTGACTTCAATGTGATTAAAGGTTTTTTAAATCTTGTAATTGCTGATAGTTACTACATCGACTTTTTAAAAGAAGTGAAGAATAATCCTCAGTTTGGTTTGGCAACGCCTAATAGCAAAGAGGCTATTTTGGTGGAATACTCATCACCTAATACTAATAAACCGTTGCACTTAGGGCATATCCGCAACAACCTCTTAGGGTATTCGGTAGCTGAAATCTTAAAAGCAGCTGGACATAAGGTGTATAAAACCCAAATCATCAACGATAGGGGGATACACATTTGCAAATCGATGGTGGCGTGGCAACGTTTTGGCAATGGTGAGACTCCTGAAAATACAGGGTTGAAGGGTGATAAATTAGTAGGGAATTACTATGTGGCGTTCGATAAGGCGTACAAGGCTGAAATACAGCAATTAGTAGAACAAGGGAAGACCAAAGAAGAAGCGGAAAAACAAGCTCCTATATTTGTAGCAGCCCAAGAGATGCTTCGCCAATGGGAAGCAGGCAACCCCGAAGTAATAAAACTTTGGAAACAGATGAATGGCTGGGTATACGATGGTTTTGCCGTTACTTATAAGAATTTAGGTGTTGATTTCGATTCGTATTACTACGAGAGCAATACCTATTTATTAGGGAAAGACATTGTGGAACGCGGTTTGGAGCAAGGTGTGTTCTTCAAGAAAGAAGATGGTTCCGTTTGGTGTGACCTTACCGCCGATGGCTTAGATGAGAAGTTGGTGCTTCGTGCTGATGGTACGTCGGTTTATATGACGCAAGATATGGGGACTGCTACCCAGCGTGTGAAGGACTATCCTGACGTAAAAGGAATGGTGTACACGGTAGGTAACGAGCAAGATTATCACTTCAAAGTGCTTTTTCTTATCCTGAAAAAGTTGGGTTACGATTGGGCATCACACTTATATCACCTGAGCTATGGTATGGTAGATCTGCCCAGTGGCAAGATGAAAAGTCGCGAGGGTACCGTAGTAGATGCCGATGACCTTATTGCTGAAATGGAGCAAACTGCCAAAGAGATTTCACAAGAACTCGGCAAACTCGACGGTTATACCGAAGCGCAGAAAGAAACCTTGTATCACACCATAGGTTTGGGAGCCTTAAAGTACTATATATTAAAAGTAGACCCTAAGAAGCGTATTTTGTTTGACCCTAAAGAGTCTATTGATTTTCAAGGGAATACAGGTCCGTTTATACAATACACTTACGCTCGTATCCAGTCGATTATGCGCAAGTATGCTGAAATGGGAGGTAGGAATGAAGCAGCGGTAGAGAAAGTTAGTGGTTTACACGAAAAAGAGAAGGCTTTGTTAAAGAGCATCACCCTATTTCCGTCGGTTGTACAAGATGCAGCTGATAGTTATAGTCCTGCTATTATTGCCAATTATGTGTATGATTTGGTAAAAGACTTCAATTCGTTTTACCAAAATGTATCAATTTTAGGAGAGGAAGAGGAGAGCAAGCGTGATTTTAGGGTAATGTTGAGCAAGAAAATAGGAGAAATTATAGCAGAGTCGTTTAAAATGCTGGGCATACAAGTTCCTGAGAGAATGTAGGTTATAATAGTAGTATAAAAAAGTTATAAAAAAAGTATTCAAAAAATTTGCAGGAATGAATAATTGTTGTACCTTTGCAACCGCAAATAAAGGAAAAGCCAGTTGCGAATTTATTGGAAAAGAAATAAGCGAAAATAGCTCAGTTGGTAGAGCGCAAC
>NZ_KB291508.1:77600-130758 GCF_000318315.2 Capnocytophaga sp. oral taxon 324 str. F0483
AGCGAAAATAGCTCAGTTGGTAGAGCGCAACCTTGCCAAGGTTGAGGTCGCGGGTTCGAACCCCGTTTTTCGCTCTTTTTTTATGTTTATCATAGAAGGCTCGGATGGTGGAATCGGTAGACACGCTGGACTTAAAATCCAGTGGGCAGTAATGCCTGTGCGGGTTCAAGTCCCGCTCCGAGTACAATCTTCAATCACTACTTACGAAGAGAGGTAGTGATTTTTTGCTTTTATGTAACCTTTAAAAATATTTTGACTATGGAAACAGCTGTAACCTTTGCTACCTCTGATGTAGATAAATTAAATTCAATAAAAGATTTTATAAAGTCTTTAAATGTCTCTATCATTCAAGAAGAGGACATACCTCAGCCTATTGAAATGACGCCAAGATTAATGAAATACTTGGAAGAGTTGGAAGCTGATAACACTCCTTTTGACCAATGTGAAGATTCGTATGTAATGGTTAATAGACTTGCATCTAAATATGGACTTACCTTACAAAATTAGTAATACAGTACGAGCTGAGTCTGAGCTTGAGAGTGCAATCAACTATTACCAAGAAGTTGCTAATGATAGAGTAGCTGAGAACTTTATCAATGAGTTTGTAAAAATCTTGGATTTTATAAAGCACTTCCCTTTTCAGCGAATATACAAAGATAATTTAAGAGGTGTCCCTATGAAGAAATACCCTTACATTGTATTCTATGTAGTAGATGATATAGAAAGAGAAATTATCATTAAAGGTATTTTTAATACCTATCAAGATACCAGCAAATACCCTGAATAAAAGAATAAAAAGTTATCTAATTTTTGTTTAGGTAGCCTTATGAATACAATCTTCAATCACTACTTACGAAGAAAGGTAGTGATTTTTTTGTTATTACATACTTCTTAAATATTAATGTAATGAAGTAATTATCCTTCACTTTTATTGTTTTTATCATTAAAAAGCGTACCTTTGCCTGCACAATAAAATAACAAGATGATGAATACAGGTTTTTTCAAGGGGTATCAAGGGGCAGAGTTATACTTCTACGAATGGAATTACAAGCCTCAACAAAAAACACTTATTGTAATACATCGCGGTCACGAGTATGGTGAGCGCTTACAGGAATTTGCTACGCACCCGCTGTTTGCGTCCTATAATATTTTTGCTTTTGATATGAGAGGACACGGGCATACTAAAGCTTCAGTATCGCCTGCTTTTATGGATTCAGTACGAGATTTAGATGCTTTTTCTAAGTTTTTGCAACAAGAATACGACGTGCAAGAGGAGGATATATTTGTAGTAGCCAACAGCATAGGAGGGGTGATTGTATCGGCTTGGGTACACGATTTTGCTCCACGTATTGCTGGAATGGCACTTTTAGCACCTGCTTTTGAAATCAATTTAATAGTTCCCTTAGCCAAGCAAGCTATAGAATTAGCACTAAAAGTGAAACCTAATCTTGTTGTAAAGAGCTATGTTAAGTCTAAAATGCTCACTCGTGACCCTGAACAGCAACGCGCCTATGATACAGATAGGTTTATCACGCGATCTATTAACGGCAAACTGCTTATAGATTTAGCTAATGCAGGTAAGCGATTGGTCGAAGATGCTGCTGCTATTACTATTCCTACACTACTGCTTTCAGCTGAAAAAGACTTTGTGGTGATTAACAAGCAGCAGAAACAATTCTATGTAAACTTATCTTCTGAAATAAAAGAATTTGTTACCTTAGACGGGTTCCACCACGGCATTTTGTTTGAGCAAGGCAGAGAAGAGGTATATAAATTACTTGAACAGTTTATCAGTAGAGCTTTTGGAACACCTCTTGTATCACCTTCTTTGAAACCCGATACTTTTACTCAAAAAGAGTACGAAATAATGCAATACGAGCTCATTCCCAATAGAGAAAAGTACTATTACCGATTTCAGAAATGGGCACTGAGTAAGTTAGGACACCTCAGTGGCGGAATGGCGATAGGACTGGAATATGGATTTGATTCAGGAGCTTCAATGGATTACGTTTACAAGAATATTTCTCAAGGGAAATGGGGTATAGGTAAACTGATGGACAAAAGTTATCTCAATGCCATTGGGTGGCGAGGCGTACGTATACGCAAAGCACACTTATTGGAGCAAGTAGATAAAGCGATACAAGCTTTGCAAGCCGAAGGGAAGAAAGTAAAGATACTTGATATTGCTGGAGGAGTAGGTAATTATTTGTTTGACATCAAAGAAAAGCACCCAGAGGTAGAAATTGTCATCAATGAGTTTTTACCAGCTAATATAGAAAAAGGGGAGCAAACCGTCAGAGAAAGAGGCTTTCAAGATATACGATTCACTAACTACAATTGTTTTAAAGCCGATAACTACACAAGTTTAGACTATAATCCTAATATCACTATCATATCTGGTATTTTTGAACTTTTTGGTGATAATAAATTAGCTAATGAGGCGGTAAAGGGAGTTGTGTCGATTTCAGAAAACGGTTTTTTGATTTATACAGGACAGCCGTGGCACCCACAACTCAAAACGATAGCCTTTGTACTAAAAAGTCATCAAGAGAAAGATTGGGTGATGCGTCGCCGTAGTCAGCGAGAGTTAGACGGAATATTTTCTCTTAATGGAGTGCAAAAGCAGGATATGCTGATAGATGATTTTGGAATCTTTACAGTTTCATTAGGGAAGATAGAAAAATAGGACTTTTCAGTATATCAAATAAATAGCCCTTGTTGTAAAATATTTTAATCTATTTATTTGGTAGTTTCTGTAAAAGGTAGTAGTTTTGCGCTCTGAAATTAAAAATCGGGATGTGGCGCAGTTGGTAGCGTACACGTATGGGGTGCGTGTGGTCGCTGGTTCGAGTCCAGTCATCCCGACTTTTTCTTTTTATACAATAGCTATTTGAAATGAATAAGGTATATCTTCCTTTGTTATTATATCTCTATTTTACCCTTATTTAGCGTCTATTTCTTGAATGTATATCTACGGATATTTATGGTGGAGAACAATATGGATTGTTCTAAATTCAGCATAAAAGTTAGGATACCATTTATAAACTGATGATTATTATATAGAAAATATATGAAACTTTCAAACTTTAATTTTGAACTTCCTAAAGAGCTATTAGCTGAGTATCCCAGTGAGAACCGCGACGAAGCACGCTTAATGGTAATACATCGTAAAACAGGAGAAATCGAACACCGACTATTTAAAGATGTAATCGACTATTTTGACGATGGAGATGTGTTTGTACTGAATAATACTAAAGTATTTCCTGCTCGCTTGTATGGGAATAAAGAAAAAACAAAGGCAAAGATAGAAGTATTTTTGTTGCGTGAACTCAGTGCTGAACAACGTTTGTGGGACGTACTTGTAGACCCTGCTCGCAAAATACGGATAGGTAATAAACTCTATTTTGGCAAAAATGCTGAATTGGTAGCCGAGGTAATAGACAATACTACCTCTCGTGGTCGTACTCTTCGTTTCCTATACGATGGTACTTATGAAGAGTTTCGCCAACATCTTACAGAATTAGGGCAAACACCTCTGCCTAAATACATCTCTCGTCCGGTAGAACCTGAAGATGAAGAACGCTACCAAACTATCTATGCTAAATACGAGGGTGCCGTTGCTGCACCTACTGCGGGTTTGCACTTTTCTAAGCACTTGATGAAGCGTTTGGAAATAAAAGGTATTACCTTCGCTGAGGTAACTTTACACGTGGGGTTAGGAACTTTCAATCCTGTAGAGGTAGAAGACCTTTCTAAGCACAAAATGGATAGTGAGGAGATACATATTCCTGAAAGTCAAACAAAAATCATTAATGCAGCTAAGGTGAATAAAAAACGTGTATGTGCGGTAGGAACTACTGTAATGCGCGTGTTGGAAAGCTCAGTTTCATCTGATGGTTTTCTAAATCCATTTGACGGTTGGACAAATAAGTTTATTTTTCCTCCATATGATTTTAGTATAGCCAATGCAATGATTACCAACTTTCACACTCCTAAATCTACCTTGTTAATGATGGTCTCGGCTTTTGCGGGGCACGACCTCATTATGCGTGCTTATAAAGAAGCCGTAGAGCAGAAATATAAATTCTATTCTTACGGTGATGCGATGCTTATTCTATAAGAAGGGTTATATATAAAGAAAATGACGGTAGAGAGAACTCCTTGCCGTCATTTTTTATTTCTGAATAGTTATAAAGAGGAATTTTATTTTGTTCATAGTTAATCGGTAAGATTTTGTAACGCTTACTTATTTTCTAATTTAAAGTGCCAGTGTGGCTCGCACTATTTTCCTGCAAACGCTTTTACATCATCTTCTGAGATTTCTTTGCCTCCTAAGATAATGAGTCGCTCTACTACATTACGCAGTTCGCGAATATTACCCGTCCAATCTTGTTTTTGAAGAAGCTCTATTGCTTTTTTGCTAAATTTCTTCGGACTAATACCTTGTTCCTCGGCTATTTTTGCTGAAAAATAATCAATAAGTAGTGGGATATCGTCTCTGCGTTCGTTAAGTGACGGTACTCTGATGAGAATTACTGCTAAACGGTGGTACAAATCCTCACGGAAACGACCTTCGGCTATTTCTTTTTTTAAATCTTTATTGGTCGCTGCTATTACACGTACATCTACATTGATGTCCTTATCACTTCCCACGCGGGTAATCTTGTTCTCCTGCAACGCACGCAACACTTTGGCTTGGGCAGAGAGACTCATATCGCCTATTTCATCCAAGAAAATAGTACCATTGTTAGCGGCTTCAAACTTACCTGCACGGTCTTTTACCGCCGAAGTAAACGCCCCTTTGATATGTCCGAAGAGTTCACTTTCTATCAGTTCAGAAGGAATAGCGGCACAGTTCACCTCTACCATCGGAGCTTCACTGCGCTCGCTTTGGTAATGAATGGCGTGAGCTACCAACTCTTTACCTGTACCATTAGAGCCCGTGATGAGTACACGCGCTGCCGTAGGTGCTACTTTTTCTATCATCTGACGGATTTGTTGCAAAGGTGCACTTTCTCCTATCATCTCATAGCTCTTGCTCACCTTCTTTTTGAGGTGTTTATTCTCTACCACTAATTTCTTCTTGTCGAGAGCATTGCGCACAGTGTTGAGTAAGCGGTTTAAATCAGGTGGTTTTGAGATATAGTCGTAAGCCCCTAAGCGCATTGCGTTTACTGCTGTCTCGAGGTCGCCGTGACCTGATATCATCACAAAGGGGATTTCGGGTTTGAGTTTCTTGACCTCAGCGAGTACTTCCATACCGTCCATCTTAGGCATTTTGATGTCGCATAGCACTAAGTCGTAGTCCTCTTTTTTGAGTTTCTCAACGCCTTCTACACCATCAGCTGCTTCTTCTACTTCGTACTCTTTGCTTTCTTCTACCAATATTTTGGTAAGTACACGGCGAATTGCCGATTCGTCTTCTATGATGAGTATTTTTGCCATAAATTCAATCTTTCCATTTGCCAATTTGAATAATCTGCTAATTACTCCGCAAAGGTAGTAAAAAAATAAAAAACTCTTGACATTCTGCCAAGAGTTTTTGACGTGTGTTTATGAAAAAGTGTATTTATTAGTTTTTAAATGTAGGTTTGAACTTCGATTGATATACTTGAAACTCTTGTTGAGTAGTGATTTTTTTGTAATCATTGTTGTTAAACATCTTCAAGTAGAGTTCTAATTGAGTAGGCGACATATAGCCGGTGATACCTGTTATCAAATCGTTATTTTCGTCTAAGAACACCATTGTTGGGTAAGCCTGTACTTGCATATAGCCGGTAAGTGGGTGTGTGGCGTTACGGCGTTCAGCCAATGCGGGGTCATAGCCTTTGTTCTCAAACTTTTGTCCTTTGTAGTTCGCTACTTCGTTACCTTCACCATTGAACTTTACAGCGTAGTAATTATCGTTCACATACTTTACTAAGTCTTTGTTCTTAAAAGTGTTGTTCGCTAACATTTTGCAAGGTCCACACCAATTAGTGTATACGTCAATAAATATTTTTTTAGGTTTTTTCTTCTGAGCAGCAATAGCTTGGTCAAAAGTCATCCATTTAATTTCCTGAGCTTCAAGAGTAGCAGTAGCTACCAAAACAAAAGCTACAATAGCGATGAGTTTTCTTGTCATACTGATAAAAGTTTGTAATTTTTTCGTGCTTATAGATTTTCAAAAACCGTGCCAAATGTATGTTCATCAGTGGGGGTGAGGAATTGCATTGCGATAGGCAGGTAGTACAAGTCTTGCAAATGAGGTTGCAGGCGCACGTAGTCTTTCTCAGTGGTCAGGATTCGCTTGCCTTGCAATTGCTGTATTTCTCTTTTGGTAAAATGATGATGGTCAGCAAAAGCTAAATGCTGAAAATCTGCTCCTTGTTCTTTCAAGAATGTGAGTAGCGGATTCGGATTGGCAATGCCTGTTACCAAAGTAAAAGGTTCTTGAATGAAAGTCGTCAAAGATATGTTTTCCATCTCTGAAAATACTTGCTTATCATAGGCAATGGTTGCAAAGACGATAGGACAAAGGCAATGCTTCTGTAAACGCGCTATGAGTTGAGTACGTTCTTTTTCTGACAATGAGGAAGGACATTTAGTTACAACCACTATATCGGCTTGTTGCACTCGGCTTACTACATCGCGGAGTCGCCCCATTGGCAGTAGCCAGTCGTCAGTAAACAGATGTCCGTAAGCGGTGAGCACTATGTTGATTTTTGCTTTTACGGGGCGATGTTGGAAAGCGTCGTCTAATATAATGAGTTCAGGAGGCATAGGCAAGGCGAGCATTCGTTCTACACCTTCTACTCGGTTGGCACAAACAGCTAAGATAATATCCTTAAATTTCCACCAAAATTGGGAAGGTTCATCACCTAAATCTAATACCGTAGAAGTCTTGGTAGCTAATATAAAGCCCCTTGTCTTGCGTTTATAACCACGACTGAGCACGCCCACTCTACGCTGTTTATGCCATCGTCTGATGAGGTATTCCACCATTGGGCTCTTACCTGTCCCTCCTACTGCTACATTGCCAACACAAATAGTAGGTACGGCAAAAGTATGTTCTTTAAAGATACCCACGTTGTAGCACCAATGGCGCAGACGAACTATTGCACCATACAAACACGCCAAAGGGGAAAGAAGTATTTTAAAAAGATATTTTAACCATTTTCTCATAGTGGATATTTTGCACAAATCTCTTGGATTACTTCATCGATATCACTGTATTGAAAATTGATAAACTCTTTTATTTTATTGCCATTATAAGTCCTTATTAAGCCGAGAGCATCGGCTGTTTGGAGAGTGAGGGTTCGTTTTTTGATACCCAAGAAACTCAAAAAGCCGTCTAAACGTGCCAAACGACGCAATACTTTATGAGAAATCTTTTTAGTAGGAGCTTTCACTCCTAATCCTTTGGCTATCTTCTCAAAAAGTGATTGATAAGTAAGATTAGCCGTATTCAGCACAAAGCGTTCTCCCGTAACTTCGGAGAATTGTAAGGCAATCATTGCACGTACGACATCGTCTACCGCGACAAAACCTGTACCCCCTGTGGGGTAATATTTCTGTCCATCAGCTACTTTTTTAAACCACAAGCCAGAGCCTTGTTCAGAGAAATCAGCACCCAACACCACTGAAGGATTTACAATAACCACTGGCAATCCTTCTTGCGAGCCACGCCATACCTCCATTTCGCCACCGTTCTTACTGATAGCGTAATCGGTGTTATTGTCCTCACTATTCCAGTCGTTTTCCTCATCAATAGGTGTGTGAGGCAAAGCCGAAAGGGTAGCTACAGAGCTCACATAACAGAGTTTTTTTACCTTAAAGTCAAGACACAAGTTTACGATGTTAGCAGTTCCTTCGACATTCACTTTGATGAGCTGAGCAAAATCTTTAGGTTGGTAAGAGATAAAGCCTGCACAGTGAAAAACAAAAGAAACATTCGTAAACGCTTGTTCGAGTGCGGGAATGTTACTTATATCGGCTTCTACCCACTCAATAGAGCGGAATTGTTCCGCTCCATTGGGGGATTGTTGTATAAAAAGTTGTTCGATTTTTTCTAATGAATGGGCATTGCGATAGATAGCCCTTACTTTATGCGCCTTGTTTTGGGTAAGGTGAAAAAGTAAACGACTGCCAATCTGCCCTGTTCCGCCAGTTACTAAAATCATTATTTTTCGTCTAAAAGAATGTGTTTATCAATAAGTTTAAGAGCTATAGGCGAATCTTTTTCGTCGTAGAACTCGAAGGGGTCAAGAATAGAACATACCAATTCTTTACTCACTTGGTCGCTCAGTAGGTCGATAATTTCAGTGGGCAAACTGGTTTGCGTTCTGCCATACTTGTGTTTTATCATTCTTGAACCTTGTTTTTTTAGTTTCTTAGTTGGGGCAAAGATAATAATTTTTTGCCAAATATGCCATTTGAC
Source organism: Capnocytophaga sp. oral taxon 324 str. F0483 (assembly GCF_000318315.2). NCBI lineage: Bacteria > Pseudomonadati > Bacteroidota > Flavobacteriia > Flavobacteriales > Flavobacteriaceae > Capnocytophaga > Capnocytophaga sp. oral taxon 324. The sequence goes on from NZ_KB291508.1 coordinate 86,020, forward strand.
GCATAAAAATAACTGAAAAGCATTTAATTAGGAGTGGGGTAGGGATATCCTTTGTATACTATTACTTTTGCGGTATGGGTTTTGCTAAAGTTTCAAACTTTGCTAAAGTTGAAAACACCCAATTGTCTCTCTTCTTACCTCCGTCTTATTTTATTTTGTGTTCGTTTATTCTTCATCTGCTCGTCCTACTCGCACCGTCATTTGTATGAACATTGCCAAAATTTCAAACTTTGGCAATGTTGAAATCTATTAATAACTCTCTTTTTATGTCTATCTTAGCTTTAACTTACCTTCTACTTAGGTTCGTTCATTGTTCGTCTTTTGTTCGTTCATTGTTCGTCTTTTCTCTATCTGCCCGTGCGGCTCGCACTTTGTTTAGTTGCCTGTCGTGCTACGACTGCGCATCATCATCGATTTAGTATTATTGGTATTATTGGCATTTTTGATATTATTACTTTTTCATTTTTTGCTTTTCACTACTTTACTGAAAATCCCTTTCCATCGGTATTGTCTTACCCATTTACCTTCTTCAGGAGTGAGTAAGTAAGGTTGTTTTTCTTGTTTAGCTTTATAAAATCCTTTGCAATAATCTAAGAAGAGTTTACCATTGCGTTTTCTTATGGCTAATTTTATGGCAGCGAGTAAAGTGAGGAAGAAACCGTATCGCAGACGGTAGAAAACGCTTCCTTGCAGGTAACGGGCATTGCTTTTATAGCCAGCACCTGTCGGGCGTAGGTGTTTTACGTGAAGAGTATCGTCAGTTTGTACTGTCCAACCGTGGTAGTGTGCCAATAGCTCATCGGCGGTGTCCCAGCCCATAGCTATTTTAAGTCCACCTATCGCTTCAAAACACGCCTTCCGATAAGATTTTACAGCACCTCTTAGGTGGTCTTTATTAGTGAGATTCTCGAGTATCCAAGAGCCATTTCTCTCAATATAACAAAAGCCTCCAAACATTCCCAACTGTGGATTTTCACTGTATTGCTTGCACATTGTTTCGAGATAGTTGTTAGGGAAGATGAGGTCGGCATCAAACTTGCAAATCACCTCTACGGCTTCTTTTAGGTAAGGAAGCCCATAGTTGAAAGTCTGCACTATTTTAGCCCCTGGTAGATGTTCACCCTTCTCACTGCGTTGCACCAATTGTACTACGGGATATTGGGTAGCAATTTGCTTCACTACCTCAGCAGTGGTATCGTTAGAACCGTCGTCTACTACTATAATTTGATAGGGAAGATAGGTCTGATTTAGCAGAGATTGCAAGGTAATACCAATACTTTCAGCTTCGTTATAAGCAGGGATAATAATTCCGATATTCATTTACTTAGCGCTATCAGTTTCTATAAGTCCGTCTTTTAAGCGGACAATCCGTTTGGCATACCGAGCAATGTCTTCTTCGTGGGTTACCAAGATAACGGTATTCCCTTTTTGGTAGATTTCGTCAAAAAGGTTCATTATTTCATAAGAAGTTTTAGAGTCAAGGTTCCCAGTAGGCTCATCGGCTAAGATAATTGAAGGGTGGTTTACCAAAGCTCTTGCTATAGCTACTCTTTGGCGTTGCCCTCCTGATAGTTCATTGGGTTTGTGAAGCATACGGTCTTCTAATCCTACTAATTTCAGTACTTCTTTAGCGCGCTCGTGTCGTTTTTCTTTCTTAACGCCTGCGTATACCATAGGCAAAGCTACATTGTCTAAAGCCGTAGTACGTGGCATTAGGTTGAAGGTTTGAAATACGAAGCCTATCTCTTTATTGCGAATGTCGGCTAATTCCGAGTCGCTCATCTTGCTTACATCTTTACCGTTCAGAATATACTCGCCTGAGGTAGGCGTATCTAAGCACCCTAAGATGTTCATCAAAGTAGATTTACCAGAGCCCGATGGTCCCATAAGCGCAAGGTATTCTCCCTTCTCTATAGATAGGTTGATGCCTTTCAGTACGTGCAGTATTTCAGACCCTAATCTAAAATCTCGTTTGATATTTTTAATCTCTAATAAACTCATTTTTCTTACTGAATATTTTGGTTTAAGAAATGTAATAGCTTTTCAAAGGCTTTTCCACGGTGACTGATACGGTTCTTTTCTTCTTGGGTCAGCTCGGCAAAAGTTTGGTCAGAACCCTCAGGAATAAATATAGGGTCATACCCAAAACCGTTAGTGCCTACAGGGGTAGTGCCTATACGTCCCTTTGCGATACCTTCAAAAGTATATATAGAGCCATCTAAACATAAAACAATAACCGTTTTAAACTGAGCCTCTCTGTGTGAGATTCCTTCCATATTCTTTAGTAGCAAATACATATTGTCTGCATCACTTTTGTGCTCACCTGCATACCGTGCCGAATATACCCCAGGAGCATTGTTTAGTGCCTGTACTTCTAAGCCTGTATCATCAGCAAAAACGTTGCAATGATAATGCTCTTTGATGTATTGAGCTTTCAGCAAAGCGTTGCCCTCAATAGTAGTAGCAGTCTCGGCTATATCGTCATTGCAACCTATGTCGCTTAAACTTAGTAGTTCGATATTTTTAGGTAAAAGGGCTTGTATTTCCTTTAATTTATGCTGATTATGGGTAGCAAATACTAATTTCATACAGATATAAAACTCGAAAAGAGGTTACTTAGCAAGCATAACCTCTTCTCTAAATATGAAAACAATAAAATTATTCCTTTTCTTCTATTTTTTCTTCAGAGGCTTCAGCTAATTGTGTTTTTTGCAAATGCTTTAGCTCACGAAGTTTATTTTCCCACGTTTTAAGAGCTTCTTTTTGGTTGTTGATGTTCTTAATCACATCGCGTACTAATGGGTTCTTCTCGTCGATATTACCAAAGAAAGCTAAGTTGTTTTCTAACTGTAGTATCTCCGATTTGAGCTCATCGATACGACGTCTTACAAAAATCACCTCATTGTTAAGGGAGTTCTCGTTATCATCGTTGATAAGTCGTTCTAACTTGTTGTTATACTTGATAAGCTCAATTTCTTGCTTATCAAAATTGAGTTTCTTGTACAGTGCATCAATAATCTTATGGAATTTGATGTCGATGGTTCTCTTAGAATGATGAGTGTTTCCTATAGCATTCCATTCATTCACAAAGTTTTGTAAGGTTGCTATCTCTTTATCTCTATCGGTGCCTAATTGATATTCTTTCAGCTTATCCAAAAAGGCTTTCTTTTGTTCAAGCGCATCAGACTCTTTATTTTTAGAATGCTGAATAGTCTCAGCAAATCTACTGAAATACGTATCACAAGCTCTCTTGAATTCCTTCCAAATTTTTTCGGTATTTCTAAGAGGAACGCTTCCTATTTCTTTCCACTCTCTCTGAATGTTCTTCATCAGTTCAGTAGTGGTTTCCCAATCGGTGCTATTTTGGTTAGCTTTTGCTATTTCTAATAAGGCTAATTTCTTAGTGAGGTTCTCTTGTTGCTCTTTTTTGAGTGTTTTGTAAAATTGGTTCTTCTTCTTGTTAAAAGCACGTAAAGCTATATTGAAAGATTTCCATACCTCATCAGCTTGTTGTAAAGGTACTTTTCCTACATTTAGGAACGACTGACGTAAATCTTCTACTTGCTTAGAAAGCTGTTTCCAAGCACTGTGAGTAGTAGGTTCTTTCTCACCGAGTTTCTTAATCCGCTCAATGATACCTTGCTTCTTCACTGCATTTTCTTCGTATATCTTATCTAAGTTTTTGAGGTAATATTGGCGTTTGTCGTGTATTTTCTTAGTAAGTTCACTGAAACGTTGCCATATGCTTTCGCGGTGTTCTTTATCTACAGGACCTATTTCCTCTTTCCAAATGCGGTGTAACACTTGTAGCTCACGAGAGGCAATGAGAGCATCTACGTCGTCTTGGGCAAGTGCTTCGGCACGCTCAATAATTTTTAGTTTTTCTTCTAAATTGCGCTTAAAGTCGATATCACGTAAGTCTTTGCTGAGGTGGATAAAGTCATAGAAGTTCTCTACGTGGTGGTGATAAGTATTCCACAAATCCTCATAATCGGCATTAGAGACGGCTCCTGCTTTGCGCCAACGCTCTTGCAATTGTTGAAACTGCTTGAAGGTAGTACCCAAATGTTCTTCCGCATTGAGAAGGCTTTTGAGTTCTTCGATGATTTCTCGGCGTTTAGCAAGGTTTTCTTTATGGGTTTTCTCAATCTCTTTATAGTATTGATTGCGCTTTTCGCGATAATCGTTGAAAGCAGTGTAGAATTCTCTATAAACAGGAATTTCGTAAGAAAAATTATACAATTCTCCTCCGTCGGCTATGAACTCTTCTTTTTTCTCTTCTACAAGAGCGTCGTATTTTTTGTCGAACTCATAACGAATAGCGTCCACTTGCTTTTTGATAGCTTGGGTTTTCTCAGTTTGGAGTAGTTCTTTTAGTTCTTTGGTTAATTCACTAAGAGACATTGCCTCATAGTTTACTAATGACGCATCTTCTAAACGGTTGTCCTCGCGGTTATCCTCTATGGCTAATGTGTTTTTTTCCTCTGACATATCTAAGATTTAAATGCAACTATTGTTTAAAAACGCTACTAAATTACAACAATATTTTGAATTACCTACTATTTTTCTGTAAATATTTTTCTGCTTAATGTGTAATAGAAATGTAAGTAGTTTATTATCAGTGATTATTATGGGAGATTTCTTTAAGGCTTTCGATAAGAAAATCGACGTCTTTTGCTGTGTTAAAGATGGAAAAAGAGCATCTGAGTGAGGGATATTGTAGAGCTTCCTCAGGTAAAAAAGCCGATAGTACGTGAGAGGTTTGCACGCTTCCACTCTGGCAAGCACTCCCTTTGGAACAAGCAATGCCTTTTAAGTCTAACTGAAAAAGCAGGGTGCTATTTTGGTTTTTCAATGAGGGAAAACCTATGTTCACAATGGTGTAACTGCTTTCGTCTAAAGTATCCGACATTCCGTTAAATACCGCCTCTGGGAAATGATGTTTGAGTTGTTTAATAAAATAACGCTTCAGGTCTTTGAGCTTTTCAGTGTTTCTATCTAAATTAGTGTATGATAGACTAAAAGCAACTTCCATTCCTACTATATTATGAACAGCTTCGGTACCTGCACGCAAGCCTTTTTCTTGTTCGCCCCCTGTGATACTGCTGTGTAGCGCAATGCCTTTTCTAATAAAAGCAAATCCTATTCCTTTAGGTCCGTGAAACTTATGAGCTGAAGCCGTGATAAAGTCGGCAGGGATTTCCTCCAAATCGATAGAGTAATGCCCCACAGACTGCACGGTATCTGAATGGAAATAAGCATTGTATTGTTTACAGAGTGTAGCTACTTCTTTTAAAGGTAAAATGTTTCCTATTTCGTTGTTTATGTGCATTAGGCTTATCAATACCTTTTTTTCAGTATATTGCTGGAGCAAGTATTCTAAATGAGAGAGGTCTACGACCCCTTTGTTAGTAAGATTTACGTAAACTATTTTTATAGGATATTCTTTGACTAATACCTCTAAGGTATGCAATACAGCGTGATGCTCTATTGGGGAAGAAATGACAATTTGTACACCTAAATCGTGCACACAACTGCGCAAGATAAGGTTATTAGCTTCAGTACCCCCTGAAGTGAAAATAATTTCAGAGGGTGAAGCATTCAGTTGTTTAGCTATTTGTTTGCGACTATATTCAATAAGCGACTTGGCTTTACGCCCAAAGGCGTGTGTAGAAGAGGGGTTGCCATAAGTATCCCTCAGTACTTCCGTCATCTTCTGTATTACCTCTGGATAGACGGGGGTAGTAGCCGCATTATCGAAATAGACTTTCATAGTTTTGAGAGGAAGAAATAGTTATGCTCTGTTAGAAGTTGTATTATTTCTGCTATTATTGTTCTTGCGATAGTTTTTGTTGCGGTTGTTATTGTTGTTTTTATTCACCGCTCCTTTTTTCTGTTTAGAGAGGAAAAGCCCTACTATAAGAGCTAAAATAGCTACAGTAAAAGCGCACCAATAAGCATCGTTGTACGCGAAAGTTGAGTTAAATAGTGGAGCGATTAATAAGCCCGCAAATACGTATTTAGAAACGTCTAACAAAAAATCTGAAATTCTTTTTTTCATTCTTTACTTTTAAAAATTTCGGCAAAGATACAACTTTTTATTGAAATGGGAATAATAATGGCAATACGAATACCATTACAATCCCCATAATGATTTGCAGAGGTAAGCCTACTTTCACGTAATCCATAAAAGTGTAACGCCCAGCCGACATTACTAATGCATTGGGCGGAGTGGAGAAAGGGGAAGCAAAACACATACTTGCACCTACGGCTACTGCAAACATAAAAGCGTGGGGTTGTAAGCCTAATGATAAGGCGGTTTTAATAGCAATGGGTGCCAAGAGTACGGCTGTAGCGGTATTACTGATGAACATCGTCATAAGCGAAGTGGTAAAATACACGCCTGCCAAGAGTATATATGGACTCTTATCGCCTAAACTCCCTACTAATGCATTCGATACTAAGGCTGATACTCCTGTTTTTTCCAAGGCTAATGCCATAGGAAGCATACCTGCAATGAGTACAATACTCTCCCAGTTAATCGTCTTGTAAGCAGCTTCAATATTGCGCAAAGCTCCTGAAATAACCATCAATAAAGAGGCGATAAGCACAGCAGTAACGGGTGCTATGGGGATAAAATCAAACATCATCGCGACTACCATTCCTACCATTATTAGCGCAGCGATAGGAGCTTTGTGGGTGAGGGTTACCTTAGATGCCTCGGCAAGAGGTTGCCCTAATACTACCAACTGACTGCGTTCAGCGTCCATTTTAGCAATGTGCTCCCAAGTTCCTTGCACCAATAGTATGTCGCCAGCGTGCATCTTTTCGTCTTTTAAGTTTTGCAAAATATAGTTATCTTTGCGCTGAATACCTAAGATATTGAGCCCAAAGTGTTCGCGCAGTTTGCTATCACTGATGCGGGTGTTAACCAATTTCGAAGCAGGCATTATCAGTACTTCGGCTATGCCTATATCGTGGAAGTGCAACTCGTTAGGTAAGCGTTGTTCGGGGTGGTGTGTGTCGAGAAAATTTAAGTGATTTTCGGCGTTCATTTGTTCAATCGACTCAAAGCTACCGCGCAAATAAAGAATATCTCCTTCATAAATTACGGTATCAGCATTTACTACCTCTTGGTTGCCTGTTTTGAAAAAAGGATTGTTAGAAGTAGGTTTGCGCCTGATTTCTAATACCGAAATGTGATAACGTTGCGAAAGGTTGATTTCTTTGAGCGTTTTACCTATAAATAGAGTGTTTCCTTCTACTAATACGCGGTATAAGTTGTTAGAGAGTTGATATTCACGTACCAAATCGGTAAGTGATTTGCCATTTCGGTTCCCTTCTTGCTTAGAATCACCTTTTTTAGAAAGAAAAAACTTACTGGTGGGAATTAAAACTAACAGTCCTATTGCCAAACACACCAATCCCACTGGAGTAAAGGAAAAGAAAGTGAGTTTATCGTAGCCGTTTTTCACTAACTCTCCATCGATTACCAAGTTAGGAGGCGTACCGATGAGCGTCATCATACCGCCCATACTACTGGCAAAAGCCATAGGCATCAGCAGGCGACTACTGTTGATGTTACCACTCATTGCCATACTCACCACTATGGGCATCATCAAGGCTACCGTACCTGTATTGCTTACAAAAGCCCCAATAAAAGCCGTAACGAGCATTACCAAGATAAGGAGTTTTACCTCGCTATCGCCTGCCAAGCGTAAGATTTTACTGCTCATCATCTTTGCTAATCCCGTTTGGAAGATAGCGCCTCCTACTACAAAGAGCCCTATCATCATCACTACTACCTTGTCCGAAAAGCCCGATAAAGCTTGCTCAGGGGTTAATATGCCAAAGAGCACCAAGAGCACTAAGGCACACATAGCTACCAAATCGGAGCGCACCTTCCCGCTCATAAAAAACAAAGCCGATATAAAAAGAATGATAAGAGTGGTATACATAACAAATTAGTTAATTAGCAAATGAACAGATTAGCTTATTAATTTGATAAATCAACACTATACTTACTTGTGTCGAATGTTACCGAAACGTGTTCTTGCAGTGAAGTAGATAGTGATATGCCTTTAAAATCGGCTTTTACAGGATAGTCCTTGTGATTGCGATTAACTAATACAGCGGTAGTAAGTCGCTTTAAGGGGACTTCTAAGAAGTGTTTTACCCCATAGATGAGCGTACGTCCTGAATTGAGCACATCGTCTACCACTATCACTGCTTTATTGGTGTATTGTTCCGCAGGAATAGAAGTAGCAGTGCCTGCCAATGGGTTCTTCTTATCCATTATAATTTGGCATAAAACTACTTTCAGAGGGGCTATACTTGCAAGTGCTACTGCAAGTTTCTCAGCAAACACATAGCCATTGCCATTAATGCCTGCCAGCACAATCTCCTCTTCATTGAGGTGTGTTTCGTAAATCTGATAAGCAATCCGTCTTATCTTGTGTTCAATATCAGTGTGGTTTAATATCTGTGTCATTGTATGCTTTTTTATATAATGTACCAAAGATACAAATTGTATTGCTAAAAAGCAAGAAAAAATAGGTTATCTATCAAATAACTTATTTAATACCTTGTATTTTATCGGCAAATTTGTTCCAACCATCAGCCTTTTTATAAGTCTCTACGCTATTAGCAGGCACATAAATAGCATTAAGCTCAGTATCGATAAAAGTACCATACCAATCTTTAATGTTTATGGAGGGAGGTGTACCTCCTTTTAAAGTAACCGACTTTAATGCTGAGCATCCAGCTAAAGCACCATCTCCTATACTTTTTACAGTATTAGGAATAGTAATAGAAGTTAAACCTGCTCCTAAAAAAGTATCATTCTCAATGCTAGTAATACTATTATTATCAGGGAAGGTGAACGATTTCAATGCAGAACACGAACTAAAAGCACTTTTTCCTATATTTGTTACAGTATTAGGAATGGCAATAGAAGGTAAGGACTTACAAGAACTGAAGGCACCACTACCTATGCTTGTTACAGTATTAGGGATAGTAACCGAGGTCAAGGCTTCACAATTCATAAAAGTTGAATCTTCAATTTTTTTTATTTCCTTAGGAATTATTATAGAGGTTATAGCCTTACAGTTTGCAAAAGCACCCTCTCCTATGCTTCTTACAGAAGTAGGAATAACTAACGAAGTAAGCTTTTGACAATCAAAAAAAGCCCATTTCTCTATACTTGTTACCGTAGTAGGGATAGTAAACGATTTTAAGGCAGGGCACGAAAAAGCGCGCTCTCCTATGGTTACTAAACCTTTGTCAGGAATAGTAATTTTGGCTAAATTTGTACATTGGGAGAAAGCCGCATATCCTACGCTTGTAACACTGCCCGGGATAGTAACCGAAGTTAAGGCTCCACACCACGCAAAAGTACCCTCTTCTATGCTTGTTATCCCCTCAGGAATAACAATGGAAGTTAATTTTGAACAGCTCTTAAAAGCACATTTCCCCATTTTCTTTAAGCCTTTGGGCAAAGTCACTGAGGTTATTTCTCGGTGTTCTGCAAAAGCATAATCTGAGATAGCAGTTACTTTGCTCAGCATCTCGTCTGCTGCCATATCAATGGTAGTTTCTTCATCAGTAAGCCATTTCACTAATGTTGAGCCATCTTCAGTAATTTCAAAATTCTCGTAAATCTTAGTTTTTGGCTCCTTAGGAGCATCATCGCCCCCTTTCCCACAATTGCTAACAGTCAGTGCTACTAGCACTGCTACTGCTATAAGAATAACTTTTCTCATTTGTTTTTAATTATTAATCTTCTTTCCTACTCTGTTAAAGGCTTTTGGGATATTCTCCACAACTTATAAAGTACTCCATCCCCCTTATGTTAAGGGCTCGGAGTACCTTATAATTATTTTTTAATCTTTTGGTTATCTCTTCTGTTGTGCCTTGCGTTGGGCTTCGGCTTGCTCCATCATCTCACGCATCTTAGCTTGAAATTTACTTTCCTTCTTAGGTTTTTTCTTGTTTTCTTGTATCTGTGCGTGAATCTTCTGCTCGTCTATAATCCAATACTTGATAGCCAACATAATGCCTATGGTCAATAGGTTAGATATAAAGTAGTACAAACTCAGTCCGCTGGCGTAGTTGTTAAAGAAGAACAACATCATCACTGGTGATAAGTAGATGAGGAACTTCATATTAGGCATTCCAGGTTGCTGAGGTTGTGCAGTCTGTGCCATTGTCATCATTGAGTAGATGAAAATAGCCACAGAAGCCAACAATGGAAACAGACTCACGTGACTTCCGTAGAACGGTATAGAGAAAGGAAGTTCAAAAATAGCATCGTATGACGATAGGTCGTGAGCCCATAAAAAACTCTTTTGTCTCAACCCAAATTCGGTAGGGAAGAAGTTAAAGAGTGCTAAGAACACAGGCAACTGTAACAGAGCAGGAATACAACCGCTGAGCGGGTTCACACCTGCTTTGTTGTAGAGCGCCATAGTTTCTTGTTGGCGTTTCATAGGTTCTTCATATTTCTTGTTGATTTCCTCAATCTCAGGGCGCAATACCTTCATCTTAGCCTGTGATACGTACGATTTGTAAACGATAGGCGACAATAATAAACGCACGATAATGGTCATCAAAATAATCACCAATCCTACCGAGAAATAATCAGTGAGGAAGTTGTAAAGCGGAATGAACAACCATTTGTTGAGCCAACCAAAAATACCCCAGCCTAACGGAATGAGCTCAGTAAGTTCATACTTGTCGTTGTACTGTTTGAGCACGTTGTAATCGCTAGGTCCAAAATAGAAGTGCAACGACTCGCTTAGCTCTCCGCTTTTTGCTTGTATAGGCAAAGAAGTGAGGAAGTTCTTGGTGTATTTTACATCTTTTCCTTCGCTCATAGCGATATTGTGAGAAACGAAATCGCCTTTGGCAAACGGGTTGTCAGAAATGAGCACCGATGTAAACAAGTGCTGTTTGTAAGCCACCCAGTTCACTTTCTCTTCTTTTTGCTCGTCATTACCTCCTTGACTTAAGCGGTTGATGCGGTCGCCGTCGTACTGCACGGTCGCTTGCGTATAACGGTTTTCATAGGTGACGCTCTTCTCCATACGGCGTGCCTGTAACTTCCAGTCGATGTTCATAGGCTTAGAAGTATTCACAACACCCGATAAACCTTGTGAGCGCACTGCCACGTCCAACATATAACCTTCTTTTGGTAGGGTGTACACATATTCTAAATAAGCGTTTTCTGAAGTTTTGAGCTTCATCGAAAGCACTTTGTTGCTGTTGTTTTCGCTTAGCGTGGGCTCAAAGTATAAGTCTTTAGAACTTAGGGTTTGGTTCTGAGCGGTAGTAAAACTGAGGTTAAAAGTAGCATTCCAATCTTTAATTAAGTAAACAGGCAAAGAATCATAAGTTTTAAATTCTTTGAGTAAAACCTCCTTGGGTTGTCCGCCACGGTTGCTGATAGTGAGCTTGATGTCTTTGTTTTCCAATACAGTTACCCCGTCTTTTGCCGACGGTAGAGTAGCCGAATAGGCAAAAGCACCTAAGCTGGCTTTGTACTTTTCTAAGGCTACCGAATCAGTAGGGATACCTTGGAAGGTAGCGGTATGGGTGTCTTTTTGGGTGTTAGTAGCTTGGTTTGCTTGTTGTTCTTGTTGAGCTTTGCGTTTAGCTAATTCTTCTTCACTTGGTTTATTGTTATTCATAAACCACATCAAAAGTATAAAAATCAAGGTAAAACCTATAATACTCTTTAAATCGAATTTTTTTTCTTCCATATAAGTGTTTTTATCCGTGTTTTAGTTCTTTTTTAGTTTATTGTTTAAGGCTGCCCTCACAAAAGCTACAAATAGCGGATGCGGATTGGCAACGGTGCTCTTGTATTCGGGGTGATACTGTACGCCCACAAACCAAGGGTGATTTGGCAATTCTATCACTTCCACCAAACCCGTATCGGGGTTGATACCGGTACACTGCAAGCCTGCCTTTTCGAGCTGTTCTTTGTAGTCGTTGTTAAACTCATAGCGGTGGCGATGTCGTTCCGAAATCTCTTTCTTGCCATAGGCTTCGTATATCTTACTGCCTTTGCTAAGTTCACAAGCCCAAGCCCCCAGGCGCATAGTGCCTCCTTTGTGAGTAATTTCCTTCTGACTTTCCATCAAGCTGATTACCGGATAAGGTGTTTGCTCGTTCATCTCGGTAGAATTAGCGCCTTTAAGTCCAGCTATGTGTCGCGCAAATTCAATGACTGCCATTTGCATCCCAAGGCAAATTCCCAAAAACGGAATGCGGTGTTCACGCACGTATTCAATAGCTTTTATCTTGCCTTCAATACCGCGACCGCCAAAACCTGGGGCTACGAGCACAGCATCCAAATGACCTAATTTGGCTTCTATATTTTCTTCATTGAGGTGTTCTGAGTGAATACTCTCCACATCCACGCGCACTTCGTTCGCCGCTCCAGCGTGTATAAAGGCTTCTAAAATCGACTTATACGCATCTTGTAACTCTACGTATTTGCCTACTAACCCTACTTTTATGCGGTGTTTGGGGTTCTTGTAGCGTTGCAAAAAAGTGTTCCATTGGGTGAGGTCGGGTTCGTTTTTACAAGGGAGGTCTAACTTCTTGAGTGTCACTTTGTCCAACCCTTCTAAAAGCATCATATTGGGTACATCGTAAATAGTAGGCACATCAATAGACTGGATTACTGCCTCTCGCTTCACATTGCAGAAAAGCGCCAGCTTGTATCGAAGCTCGTCCGAAAGTTCGTGTTCGGTACGGCAAACCAGTATATCGGCTTGAATACCGCTTTCCATCAGGGTTTTTACGCTGTGTTGCGTAGGTTTGGTTTTCAGTTCACCCGCCGCAGCAAGGTAAGGTACTAAGGTAAGATGTATCACGATGCCATTGTGCTCTCCCAAGTCCCACAAAAGCTGTCTTACTGATTCTATATAAGGCAACGATTCGATGTCGCCCACCGTACCGCCTATTTCGGTAATCACAATGTCGTATTCGCCTGTTTTGCCAAGTATCTGAATGCGTTCCTTAATTTCGTTGGTAATGTGTGGTATTACTTGCACCGTTTTGCCCAAGAACTCACCACGGCGTTCTTTCTCGATAACGCTTTGGTAAACGCGCCCTGTGGTTACATTATTAGCTTGCGAAGTGTATACGTTTAGAAAACGTTCGTAATGTCCCAAGTCGAGGTCAGTCTCAGCACCGTCTTCGGTCACGAAACATTCGCCGTGTTCATAAGGGTTGAGCGTACCAGGGTCTACATTGATGTAAGGGTCAAATTTTTGTATCGTCACCCTATAGCCACGAGCCTGCAAGAGCTTGGCAAGCGAAGCCGCAATGATGCCCTTCCCCAAAGAAGAAGTTACGCCCCCAGTTACAAATATATATTTGGTATTTGCCATTTCTATTTAATTTGGTGCAAAGGTAGTGAATAATTACCAACTAACAATATTTAAAGCCTAAAATGTTAGTTTAAAGACATAAAAAAAAGAAGAAACTTGCCTTACACGTTCAAGTATTCTTCTACTTAGTACTAACTTACCTACACTCTTCCTTCGTTCATTGTTCGTCTTTTGTTCGTTCTTTGTTCGTCTTTTGTTCGTTGTAGACCCACTGTAGAGCCACTGTAGAGCCACTCTTTGTTCGTTTATCCTATAAGCTTCCTATAAGCTAACTGTATCACAATCCCTTCTCCGGTACTTTTCATCTTTTTATCGAAAATACGGCGTTTTATTCCTTTTAGCAACTCTTTTATTTTCTTCTTCCGATATTTTCCGAACTCCTCCAAGTCACCCAAACTCTTCAAGCCTCTCCACCCACATTCTATTATTAATCATTAACCACTAACCATTAATCATTAATCATTTCTATCTTCAATGATTCCCAATTTCTTCATCAAGAAAGTAGCATTTTTGTTTTGGCAAACGCCCTCTCTTAACTTATAGTCGAAAGTGAGTTCTCCATTGGTGATGTCAGACTCAAAGCATTTATTTTGAAGTTGATGAGGATATTGTTCAGTAAGTTTACACACTTCTATATCGTGAGTAGCCAGCACGCCCAAAGCTTGTAAGGAAAGCAATCGTTCGATAATCTTGATAGTGCCGTACTGTTTGTCTTCTGAATTAGTACCCCGTAGTACTTCGTCCAAGAGCACAAAGCAACGTTCGTCCTCTAAGGTCTCCATTATCTGCTGTATACGATTGACTTCAGCAAAGAAATACGATTTGCCGTCGTTAAGCGAATCAGCAAGACGCATAGAGACGCGTAAACGCAAAGGGTGTACATTGGCTTTGCGCGCACAAACAGGTAACCCAACAAGGGTAAGCAACATATTAACTCCCAAAGTGCGCAAGAAAGTACTCTTACCCGACATATTAGAGCCTGTAAGCAATACAAAAGCGTGTTCTCCCAGTGTAATATCATTGGTAATCCGATGTTCAGAAGGGATAAGTGGGTGTCCTACGGCTTCAAAAGCTATTTCATAATCATTATTGAGGGTAGGATAAACAAATTCAGGGTTGTTATAACTAAAATTAGCAAAACTGCACAACACTTCCGTTTCCCCCACCGACTCTAACCATTCTTCAATACAGCTTGCATATTGCGCCTTCCATTGCAAAAGTTGCTGATAGCGATGTACGTGATAAAAAGAGAAAAGGTTTAGGGGTATAGAGACTAAAATATTACTCACGTTGTCCAAATCGTCTAACAATCGGGAAAGTTGAGCTATTTTAGCGCTTGCTTGTTTGTTTTTCTCAGGGAAACGCGCTTCTACTTGCGCAATACACTCCTTAAAAGCATATAACATCGTATAAGTACGTTCAAAACCGAGTTTTTCTTTCGTCATTTTACCAATAAAAGAGAAAAACAGTAGTAAGTTTACAGTGATTAAGAGCTTTCCAACGCTTTTTAGTAGTTCGTTGTCGTTCCCATATCCTATCAAAAGACTTATGATGAGGAATATAGGTAGAACAATGAGAGTATATTGCATTGTTTTGCTCAATAGTTTTGCAGTACTGCTTGCCCAAGTGCGTAGTTTGATGTAAAAATCTTTGCTGTCATCTATTTGTTGAGCATAAGCAGTAAAGGTTTGTCGCCAGTTTAGGCCGGGAGTGAGTGCTTTTATCTGTTCTTGTGTGTTGATAATCTCCTCAGAAGAAGGAGAGAGAAGTCGCTTGGCTAAAAGTTTTTTGCCTAAGAAAGTATGCGTACGGTTAAGATAATGATAAAGTGAATGTTCACCTAAAATATCCAAATCGTAAGCATAAGGGTGGTTTTCTTCTTGAAAATCTTTGCCGTTATCGGTGAAGAAAGTATGTTGTTCTAAAAATGCAATTTCCTGCTCATTGAGGCGTATTTTAGTTTGGGCAATACTGCGCAACGCACTTATTTTCTTGTGTTTTACTATCAAAAGAAGAAAAACCACAATAGTAAGCATACAAAATAGCCCCATTACTACTGATGGAGCTTTTATAAGTTTGTATACTGACCAAATGATAAGTAGCATTTCAGCTAATCGGAGGAAGCTAATTTGGTTGTATTGTTTAGTAAGTTTTAGGTATTGCTGTGTTGCCTCTGAAAGTTTTTCTTTATATGAATTTGTTGTCATTCGTAATTTGTCATTCGTCATTATTATCGAATCCAATCGTTCAGTCTGTTAGCATCTAATCGTAAAAAGATAAACAGCAGAATAGTAAACGCCCAAAGCCCAGAACCTCCATAGCTGAAGAAAGGCAACGGAATCCCGATGGTAGGAATTAAGCTAATCACCATACCGACATTGATACAGAAATGCACAAACAGTATTGATACCACACAATACCCATACACCCTGTTAAACTTAGATTTCTGTCGCTCGGCAAGTACTATAAGTCGCAATAGTAAAAATGAGAAGAGTATGACCACTAAGGCAGTACCCATAAAGCCCCATTCTTCACCTACGGTTGTGAAGATATAGTCGGTATGTTGTTCAGGGATAAAGCTCCCTTTGGTACGAGTACCTTCCAAGAAACCTTTTCCAAAAGTACCTCCTGAGGTTATCGCCGATTCAGCCATATTAGTATTATAGGCAAAGTCGCGCTTCATTGCAGCTATCTTCTGAGGGTCAGTTTCAAGACGTAGCCATAAGTTCAAACGATTGCGGTGGTGTTGTTTGAGTACGTTATCGTATACTGGGTGCGTAACAAACGCCGTAAGCAAGCATATAACCGATAAGATAAATATATTTTGAAACGGAATGCGTTTTGTTCTTCTCTTATGCCAAAAGCCGTAAAATCCAATACAAGCTGCACAAGCAAACAGAGTGAAAGTCGTTCCAAACTTTAGTGAGGAAACAAATACTACTCCTGAAAGAAATAGATAGAAGAGTAGGGCAGAGGGCATACCTTCGCGGAAAAGTACAAAAGCTAATGAAAAGAACACTAATAAGCTCCCTACGTCGGGTTGTAATAAGATGAGTACGGCAGGAATACAAATAATTGCAATAGCCCGTAAGAGGTCAGGAGTACGGCGAATATCGGTGTGGATATCGCTCACATAACGCGAAAAGGCAAGAGCTGTAGCTACTTTAGCAAACTCACTGGGTTGTACCGTAACAGAGCCAAAGGCATACCAAGCTTTAGCTCCATTCGTCTCTTTACCAAAGACGAACAGTCCAGCTAATAGTATAATAGAAATGATGTAGAATATTACTGAAAAGTTGATATAAAACCTGCTATCTATGGCTAAGATAAAGATAATAAGCAAGAAACTAAGCCCAATAAAAAGCAACTGCTTTCCGTAAAACTGATTGAGGTCGAAGATAGAAGTAACGTTTAAATCGCTGTAAGTAGTGGAAAAGATAGCTATCCAACCACACATTACCAATAGTAAGTATAGTATTACTGAAGTCCAATCGAGGTTCTTTACAAGGCTATGTCTCATTGTAAGTTATAAGTATGTTATTTGCGTTTTCTTCTGAAAAGGAAAAACATAGCGTATTCAATAGCTAAGTTTAGCCATCTTCTTTCGTTAAACAAAAAAGAAAGCCACGTATGAGCAAGTAAGTTTTTAGGAGTTAAACTCTCTGCCACTGCCGATACTTGATTGGTAAGAGATAGTCGGTCTATTTCCTTTTCTAAGCGCAGTATTTTAAGGTCGTTATCAATTTCTTCAAAAGAGCTATAGATTTTATTCTTCGTCATCGGGTTCAGTTTTAAAATAGATTTCAGAGAGTTTTTCTAATAGAGGCTTCTCAATAAGTTTTTTGCGGAAAGCCAATATTATTACCGCAATCAACACATAGAAAGCTCCTACAATAACAAAACCTAAGGCATTGCTACCAAGTGCTTCACCAATAGCATACGCTCCGGCGAAAGACAAAAAGAACAATACCAACAAACTCGTAAAGGCTACTATAAAAAAGGTTATAAGTCCGTAAGACGATTTACCTATAAACCTAAAAAGGAATAATTTATAGTAAGCTATCTGCGAATTGAGAGCAGAACTTGCTTTTGTAGGAACTTCCTCAAAAGTTTCTTTGATAGAGTGGATAGACATATGTGCTTATTTCTGCAATTTAGCGTTAGCTGCTTTTAAGGCGGCTAATTTCTTTTCTAAGAAAGTAATCACGTCTTCAGCTTTATAGCTTGATTTGGAAAGCAGGGTGTCTACTTTTTCTTCCAAAGAGCCTTTTAGCTCAGCTGATTTTTCTTTTACATTCTCAGTTAAATGGTCAAGTTGTTCTTTTAGCTTTTCAGCCTTGTCACTTACGGTACCTTTAATCTTTTCGCGGGTAACTTTACCCTTATCAGGAGCAAAGAGAATACCTAAGCCCACTCCAATAGCAACACCTGTTGCCAATCCTAATAATATGTTTCCTGTTTTTGCCATAATATAATAAATTTTAGTTTTACTTATGATTGAAGTTATTAGTAGTTATACTCTAATAAACGCACAAATATACAAAGTATTTTTGAAAGGTGCAAATTTAAAGAAAAAAATAATTACAAATCAAATACAGAGGTGCGTTTAGCAAAGAACAAATCTTTAATTTTCAAAAGTGATGCTAAAAGCAAATATACACCAAACCAAGCTCCTAAGGTGGCAAAGGTACCGTAAATAAAAACAATACGAACGTCTTTAGCACGCATTCCTAACTTCTCGGCTAAACGCGATGATACTGCAAAGCCGTATTTCTCAAGGAAAAACCTAAATTCAGAAAATATCTTCATAATTATTCATTAGCTACACGACTTACTTTTCGGACTTTAAAAAGCAGTAACATTCCTAAAACAAAGAAAACTATTAGTGAAATAGTAGCATTGCGCATATTATTGGTAAATTGGTCTATTATACCATAAACACCCATTCCTATTACAATACCCAATTTCTCAGTTACATCGTAAAAACTGAAAAAGGAAGTAGTATCTTTAGTTTCGGGTAAGTAAGCAGAATAGGTGGAACGTGATAGCGTTTGTATGCCCCCCATTACAAGCCCTACTAAAATAGCTATTGCATAAAACTCAGTAGGTTTATATACGCAATATGAAAGCAAACAGATGCCTACCCATATAACATTAAGCCCAATGAGCACTGCAATATTACCCCATTTGCGCACTGTTAAAACCGTAAGGTGTGCTCCTAAAATAGCTACTAATTGAATAATGAGTACACTTATAATGAGCCCCATAGTGCTTTCTTCGGAGTTTGCCCATTGTATTTCTTGCTCTCCAAAATAAGTGGCTATCAGCATAACGGTTTGTACACCCATACTGTACACAAAGAAAGCAATAAGATACCACTTCAAACGAGGAGAAGCTGAGAGAGATTGCCATACTTTGCGCAGTTCTTTAAAACCGTTGAAAAGAATGCTTTTGCTGAACTCCCCTCTGCCTTTTTTATAAGAGGGAAGATAATAGAAGGGGATACTACTAAAACCTATCCACCATATTCCTACTGTAATAAACGAGATGCGCATAGTGGTGAGAGTCGTTTCAGCATCAGCAGTAGCAAAGCCTACCCATTGTGGTTTTATTACCATTATGAGGTTAAAAATAAGCAATAATACACTACCTGTATACCCTAAGCTGTATCCTTTGGCACTTACAGCGTCGTACTGTTCAGGGAGAGCGATATCGGGTAAATAAGAATTATAGAATACGATACTCCCCCAAAAGCCTACTACGCCACAAAAATAGCACAAGAGTCCGAAGTAAATATGTTCTAAGGAAAACCAATATAACCCTACACAAGAGATAGCTCCTAAATAGCAGAAAAAGCGCATAAAGCTCTTTTTATTCCCTAAGTAATCGGCGATACCACTGAGGATAGGGGAGAGTACTACCACTACTGCAAAAGCTAAAGCGGTTACAAAAGCAATCACAGAAGTGCTTTTAATCACCATTCCAAAGAGCTCAATATGGGTGAGCTTTGCAATGCGAAATAACAATCCGTAGAAAATAGGGAAGATAGTAGAGACAATGGTGAGAGAATAGACAGAGTTAGCCCAATCGTAAAAAGCCCACGCATTGAGTAGTTTTTTATGTCCTCGTTCTAATGGTTTCATATTAATTTTGAGTGCGTTTTGCGCCTAACTTTTCAATAGAGTAAATCACACAGAAACCTATAATAGCCAATAAGATAGCGGTTAGGATTTGCGGATTGGTATTGGTGATTGTTTTGAAAGCACAAGGCGATATGCTTTTTTCCCATATCACACTGCCATTAGTAGGGTCTGTTTCGAGAGTTTCTTTCCAAGGCCATACTTTGTTTAGTGACCCAATAATAAAGCCTGTGAGTCCTGCAAAGGTAAGGTTTCGGAATTTAGCAAATAACCATTTTAAGGCTTTTGAAAAGCTAAGAATACCTGTGATAGCCCCAATAGCAAAAACGCCAATCACTTTAAAATTCCAAGAACTAAGCGCATCTAAAACAGTGTGGTAAGCCCCCAGAAGCACCAATACAAAAGCTCCTGATATACCTGGGAGTATCATAGCGCAAATGGCTAAGGCACCACAGAAAAAGATAAAGATAATACTTTGGTTACTGCCATTTACCAAAGGAGGAACGACGGTGATAATATAAGCAACAATCCCTCCAACTATCATAGTTAAGACAGCGGCGAGATTCCAACGTTTTATTTCTTTTGTTAGGAAAAAGACACTTGCAATCATTAGTCCGAAGAAGAAAGACCATACCATTATGGGGTGATTTTCTAACAGCCATTTCATACCTTTGGCAAGTGAGAGGATACTGATACCTATCCCTGCAAAGAGAGCTACAAAAAAGTTCCCATTGATGTGTTTCCAGAAAGCAACTATACCTTTTGTAAAAAGGAGTTTGAAGGCTTGTAAGTTTACTTTGCTGATAGAATCGACTAACTCCTCATAGATGCCCGAAATAAAGGCAATAGTTCCCCCTGAGACTCCTGGTACTACATCGGCAGCACCCATAGCGAGCCCTTTGAGGGTGATAAAAAAGTAATCTAAAAATGTGCGTTTCATAAAGAACGGTTTCTGTTTCAATATTGAACTTAACGGGTGCAAAAGTAATAAAATAATATTCATTGACCAAAAAGATAGATGTTTAAAAATCTTTGTTATTCACTTTAGAAGCAAGGTTAATGGTTAATGATTAATGGTTAGTGGTTAATGGTTAATGGAGAAATTGGGAGAGGATTATATAAAGCTTATAAGATAAACGAACGATGAGTGGCTCTACAGTGGCTCTACAGTGGGTCTACAACGAACAAAAGACGAACAAAAGACGAACAAAAGACGAACAAATGACGAAGAAAAGACGAACAATGAACGAACAAATAACAAATTTAAATTAAGGATATAATGGAGGTAAGAAAGAGACTATTGGGAGCTTTTCAGCTTTGGTAAAGTCTGAAATTTTGGCAAAGTCCATACTGAGAAAAGAGAGTGTAGCGACGCAAAAACAAAGGTAAGACAGTGTGAGCACACAGGTAGGTGCGAGCCACACGGGCAGTCGTAGCACGACAGGCATATAATGAAAAGACGAACAATATACGGACAGAGAGACAAAAGATGAACCTTATGGGATAGTATGCAAAACGTGTATTAAGAAGATGCTGGTAATCAATAGGTATTTTGGTGAATAGAAATACGAGAAATATACTTATTTTGCTGTTTTGCTTTTTGCTTTTCAGTTTTTTTTAGTAATTTTGCACCCAAAATAACAATGAATGAAAGAAACGGATATCATCATTATAGGGGCGGGACCTACGGGATTGTTTGCTGTGTTTGAGGCAGGATTGCTTAGGTTAAAATGTCATTTGATAGACACGCTCCCTCAGGTGGGCGGTCAGCTTACTGAGTTGTACCCCAAGAAGCCTATTTTTGATATACCAGGATACCCGAGTGTAGGGGCTTCGGAATTAGTGGATAATTTAATGGAGCAAATCAAGCAGTTTCAGCCTGAATTTACGCTTGGCGAAACAGCGATGACTCTTACTAAAAATGATGATGATACTTTTGTGGTTACTACTGATAAAGGCACCCAAATAAAAGGGAAAGCTGTAGCTATTGCAGGAGGATTGGGTACTTTTGAACCTCGCAAGCCTGAACTGCCGAACCTTGAACAATACGAAGATAGGGGAGTGGCTTACTTTGTGAAACACCCCGAGAGTTACGCAGGTAAACACGTGGTGATAGCCGGAGGAGGCGACTCTGCACTCGATTGGAGTATTTACTTAGCCGAGAAAGTAGCAATGGCTTCGGTTACCTTAGTGCACCGACGTAATGAGTTTCGCGGGGCATTGGATTCGGTTGAGAAAGTGAGAGCCCTCAAAGAGGCGGGGAAAATCAACTTAAAAACGCCTTATGAGGTAGTGGGATTAGGTGGAGAAAAGCATTTGGAGTCGGTAGTATTGGAGCAGGAAGGGGGCGAAAGAGAAACTCTTGTAGCTGATGCTTTTATACCTTTGTTTGGACTTACTCCTAAATTAGGACCTATTGCTACGTGGGGCGTGGAGATTGAAAGAAATGCTGTGAAGGTGAACAATGCCTTAGACTATCAAACTTGTATAGAGGGAGTATACGCCATAGGCGACGTAAATACTTACCCAGGGAAACTGAAACTAATACTTTGTGGCTTTCACGAAGCGACCTTAATGTGCCAAAGTGTGTACAACCGCATTTACCCTAATAAAAAATACGTGTTAAAATACACTACGGTAGTGGGTATAGACGGTTTTGATGGGTCTCGGAAAGAGGCTGAAAAGGCAGTGGTGAAAGCGATTTAGATGAGGTAAGAGAGATAAAAAATACTAATAACTAAATATAAAATGAAGAGCATAAATGTACTATTAACAAGTGTCTTATTGGCAGGTGGTGTTTCGCTACACGCCCAGATAGATACTTTGGGTAGTAAATCCCTACAACTGAAAGGGAAAGTAAAGAAAGTAGAGGATTATTCATTTCTTCTGGAAGCGAGTCCGAAAGGTACTAAAACCTTTGATGGGAACACTTATAACGTTTTTCCTTATTCCGAAGAATGGAAGGTGGAAAAAGACGAAAAGAAGTATTCTAAAACTAATATATCTTATCTGTTTGACAACGGAGGGCGCAATCTTGAAATTAAAACCTATAATGCTGAAAATCGACCTTTTGGAGGAATGCGCTTCTTTTATGACAAGAAGGGAAAAATTAATAAAAGTCAGTCGGTGTTTACCTTGGGAGACGGAGAACTGACGGTGAACCGACAGTATTTTTACAATGAGAAGAATCAGTTGGTAAAGATTGATGAGAATGATGGGGTGACCAATGAGTGGCTTATCACTATCACGTATAAATACGACGATTTAGGTAACTGCATTGAGAAGAATAAGGTAGCTAGTGTATCGGCATTGGAGAAAGATATTCAACGATATGAGCAGAAGAACCTTGTATTGGAACAGAAAATACGTCCGGAGTACACCAAAGAGAAGTCGTATAAATACAACAATATGAACAAGGTGAGCGAGACAGAGGAAAAAGTGCTTAACAAGAATGTGTTTTTAAAAACAAAGAACCAATACGACAAGGATAAGAATTTAACCAAAGCGACGTATATTAATCAAGCAGGACAAGAGACCGTATGCCAGCACAAATACAACAAAGCAGGGCAACTCATACAGACCATTTGTACGGCTAATGATGACCCTAACTTTTACGTAGAGACGAATTATATGTTTAACAAATTTGGAGAGACGCAGATTATTAAAACACGGAAAGGGGTAGCCTCGACCAAAGTGTATGATGAGCACAATTTGCTTACTGCTTATACTACTCCTGATTTCAATTATAGATACCGTTATACTTTTGATAAAATGGGTAACTGGACACAGATTATAATGTTTGAGAACGACAAGCCCGTTTGCGCTCGCGTTCGCAGAATAGAGTACTTCCCCGCAAAATAAATGAACGAGATACATCTTAAAATAACCGATCGCGAGGGGCTTCTATACGAAATAGAAGCCCCTACTGATATGAATATGAACCTTATGGAGGTAATGCGTGCTTATGAAATTGCCCAAGATGGCGAGATAGGCATCTGTGGTGGTATGGCAATGTGCGCCTCTTGCCAGTGCTATATTCAGAATGCAGAAGAGGTGTCGCTTCCTGAGATGTCAGCAGAAGAAGATGCAATGCTTTCGGAGGCTTTTTACGTGAAACCTAATAGTAGATTAGGTTGCCAAATTCCGATTACACCTGAAATAGATGGTTTGGAAGTAGTATTAGCACCATTTGCATAAGAAAGATAAAAAATATTGAGAAGTATTTTGTAGTTGAGCATTAAATTACTACTTTTGCACTGTTTAAATATTAATTCGCCAAATATGTTAAAAAGGAATCTATTCTTATGGCTCTTTACAGTAGCTATAACATTCGGTGCTTCCGCTCAAAACTATGAGTGGAAAGAAGCTCAAGGAGGCGGTTACACTTATAAATATGTAACACACGACCCCACCAATGCAAGGTTTTATACCTTGAAAAACGGACTTACAGTTATTTTGAGTCCTACGAATAAAGAACCTCGCATTCAGTGCTATGTAGCTGTGAAAGCAGGTAGTAAAACCGACCCTGCAACTAATACAGGGCTTGCACATTATTTAGAGCATTTGCTCTTTAAGGGAACTGATAAATACGGTTCACTTGATTGGGCTAAGGAAAAAGTAGAACTCGACAAAATCGACGCCCTCTACGAAGAGTACAATCACACCAAAGACCCTGCTAAACGCAAAGCTATCTATAAACTGATAGATTCGGTTTCAGGAGTAGCTAGTAAGTATGCTATCGCCAATGAGTACGATAAGATGATGACTGCTATGGGTGCACAAGGTACCAATGCTTTTACTTCGTTTGAAAAAACAGTGTATACTGACGATGTGCCTGCTAATGCTATCAATAAGTACATTACTGTACAAGCTGAACGCTTCCGCAACCCTGTACTGCGTATCTTCCATACTGAATTGGAAGCTGTATACGAAGAGAAAAACCGCTCTTTGGATAGCGATAATAGCGAGGTGTTTGAAACTCTCTTCTCTGAGCTATTCAAAAAGCACAATTATGGCTTGCAAACCACTATCGGTACAGTAGAGCATTTGAAAAATCCTTCACTGAAAGAAATTCGCAAATACTTCCATACTTATTATGTGCCCAACAATATGGCAGTAATATTGGCAGGAGATTTCAACCCTGATACTGTTATTGCTCAAATTGATAAGGCATTTAGCTATATGCAACCCAAAGCAGTGCCTCAATATACTTTTGAGAAAGAAGCTCCTATTACAGCACCTATCATTAAGAAGGTAGTAGGACCTGATGCCGAAAGCGTTTCGATGGCATTCCGCTTGCCTGGTAACCAAGATAAAGATGCTCTCTTAGCCGATTTAGTAGGGGAAATTCTTACTAATGGTAAAGCAGGTCTTATTGACTTGAACCTTGTAAAAAAACAAAAACTCCTTGGGGCAAGTGCCTTTGCTTATACGCTTATAGACTATGGCGTATTATATCTCTCTGGAAGACCTCTACAAGGGCAGTCGTTAGAACAAGTAAAAGACCTTATGTTGGGGGAAATAGAAAACCTCAAAAAAGGTAACTTTGATGATGACCTTATTCCTTCTATCATCAACAACTTGAAAAAGCAAACCATTCAAGGGACTGAGTCTTATGGCAACCGCGCTAATATGCTAATGTCAGCTTTTACTGATAACTTAGACTGGAAAGACCAAGTAGCGTATGTGAATAACCTTTCTAAACTCACCAAAGCTGATATCGTAGCTTTTGCCAATAAATACCTCGGCAATAACTACGTAGCTGTGTATAAAGAGAAAGGAACTCGCCCTAATGTAGAGAAGATTGAAAAACCAGCTATTACTCCCGTTGAGACTAATGCCGATAAACAATCAGCTTTTGTGAAAATGGTGAACGAGATGCCAAGTACTCCTGTAAAGCCTGTTTTCTTAGATTATAATAAAGACCTACAAAAAGGAAAATTAGGCAAAGCAGAAATACTTTACGTGCAAAACAAAGACAATGAATTGTATCGCCTTACTTTCCGTTATAAAGTAGGTACTCTTAATGATTTGAAATTAGCAATGGCTACTAATTATAGTCAGTTTTTGGGTACTGATAAAAAATCAGCTGAACAGCTTACCAAAGAGTTCTATAAAATAGCTTCAAGCTTTAGAATCTCATCGGGTAGAGAGTATACCACTGTAAATATAGAAGGTTTGCAAGAAAACTTTGAGACAGCAGTGAAACTTTACGAAGACTTTATTGCCAATATTAAAGTAGATGAAGAAGCGCTTAAAGCCTTGAAAGCGCGTGTAGTTAAATCGCGTATAGATGCCAAAGCTAATAGAAATGCTATTATGCAAGCCTTAACAAACTACGCAATGTATGGGGCTAAGAACCAATCTAACTACACCTTCTCTGATGCCGAAATTGAGGCTATTACAGGGAAAGAGTTGGTAGATAAACTCAAAAACCTAAACAATGTAGAACAAACAGTTATTTATTATGGACCTGCTACCCTTTCAGAACTTACTAATAAACTAAAAACTTTGCATAAAGTGCCTGCTAAGTTTGCCAAGGTAGCTCCTAAAAAAGAGTTTAAACAAGTAGAGCAAACAAAAAACCAAGTGCTCTTTGCCGATTATGAAATGGTACAAGCTGAAACCCGTTGGATACGCAATACCGTTCCTTTCAATCCGGCTGAAAGCGCTGTAATTAGTACGTTCAATAACTACTTCGGTGGGGGTATGGGCTCTTTGGTATTCCAAACCATTCGCGAAAGTAAAGCTTTGGCATATAGCACTTATGGTTTCTACGTTTCCCCAAGAAAGAAAGCTGATAAATACTATATGCTTGCCTATGTAGGTTCACAAGCTGATAAGTTTAAAGAAGCCGTTGAAGCAATGAATGAACTGCTCAATACAATGCCTGAATTGCCTGCTAATCTCCAATTAGCTAAACTACAAATCAAGCAAGAAATAGAAACCGAGCGCATTACACAAGACGGTATTATTTATAGCTATTTAGCCACACAAGAATTGGGTCTTAAAGACGATATACGCAAGCAAGTATATCAAAATGTAGATGGTATTACAATGAAAGACATCAAAGCTTTCCACGATAAATATCTCTCTAAAAAACCTTATACTTATGTGATTTTAGCTTCTGAAAAGAAACTCTCAAAAGATGACCTCCAAAAAATAGGAGACTTTAAGAAGCTTTCATTAGAAGAACTCTTCGGATATTAGAATAAGAAAATATTTTTATTTCTCATAATCAGTGTTAAAGTCGTGCGACTTTAACACTGATTATTTATATATAATACACTCATTTACAATACTCATCTAAAATATTTTAAAGATTTGTGATAAAAATATTTGGTAGTTATTATTATTATCCTTTACTTTGCGCCACAAAGTGCTTCATTATGGAAGAGAATAAATACTTAAACGACCTACACGAGATACGCCAGATGATGCGTAAGTCTACCCTTTTTCTTTCGCTTAGCGGACTTTCGGGGGTATTGGCAGGTGTGTATGCCCTAATAGGTGCAGCAGGAGTATATATGTTGTTGGAATATCATTACATCTATTATCCTTATGTGCTTATAGAAAGTCGTACCTTTAAAGCTATTATGGCAATTGCATTAGCGGTGTTAGTAGCCTCATTGGTGACGGCTTACTTGTTTTCGGCGCGTAAGGCGAAGCGCAGTGGAGAAAGCCTTGTGAATGCTACCGCTAAAAGGGCTTTGTATAACTTTGCTATTCCGCTACTTACGGGTGGGCTACTCAGTGTATTGCTCATCAAAAATGGGTACTATGGACTGCTTGCGCCAATGACGCTTATTTTCTACGGATTGGCGTGTGTGAATGTGAGCAAATACACCTTTGGAGATGTACATTATCTCGGTATTACCGAGATTGTTTTAGGCTTGTTAGCGGTATATTTCCCTGGTTACGGACTCTTGTTTTGGACATTGGGCTTTGGTGTATGCCATATTCTCTATGGTGGCGTAATGCACTTTAAATATGAACGAGCCCCCGAACCCCCGAAGGAGGACAATCTACAAAAGGAGTAGAATAGAGTATGATACTATGACCGAAATCTTAAAACGTTATATAGATGCTTCTAATGATTTTCGCAAAGCAGGAGGCTCTCACGAAGGAGCTATCGCATTATACGACTTGTTGTACGATTTGCAAGCCAAAACAGAACGTACTAAAGAAGAGGAGCGTATCCTCGCTGATACGTACACCTTATTAGAATACCATCTTTCGGCTTATGAGACTTTCGCACGTATTGCCGACCTTACTAATTATAAGGAGAAAAGCAAACTATTAGTTTTAGAAGATAAAGCTAAAACGCATAAAAATACTTTTTGTATCAAGGATATTCGCAAACTGAGAGCAAAGCAAAAACAGCAACCTTTTCAAATTAGTGATTTCAAGAAAGTAGAAGATTTTAAGTCGGAATACGAGTATATACTCTCAAAGAAAAAAGTAGTTATTTTTAACAAAGAGGTAGAAGGAGAGTATTTTTCATTCTTTGTAAACAAAGATACTCCTTTAGAAAGTTGTTTGCATAGTATAAAAGAATACTTAGAGTGGCTTTCAGATGCTAAGGAGACACTCTTTAGCTATTATAATGAGCATTGTACTGAATATACACCTCAAGCTGATGATAATTGGTATGATACTTTAGAGGTATATAGAGGTCGTATGAATGTTTGGAGTACAGGAGTCGCTGCTCATATATCTGCTGGGGATATTTTCACCCCTGACCATTCGTTAGAAATAGATTTTGACAATAAAGAAATCACTGATATAGGGTGGGACGGATAAAAATGAAGACTTTTTTAGCACATATCAATAAGGCTTTTGACCACCGCATTCGCTTAGCCATAATGTCGGTGTTGATGGTGAATGACAGTGCCGACTTTAATACCCTGAAAGAACTCTTAGGGGTAACCGATGGCAATCTGGCAAGCCATACCCGTGCCTTGGAAGCTGAGGAGTATATCACTATTGAAAAATCGTTTGTGGGAAGGAAGACGAATACGAGTTATAAGGTAACTGAAAAGGGGAAAGAGGCGTTTCAAGAACATTTGAATGCACTCGAGAAGATTATTGGGAAATTAGCAGATTAGAAAATTAGCAAATTTGCCAATTTGTCAATTTGCTTCCGAACCCCCGAAGGGGACAATCCGTAAAGGAGAAATATTAACTCCTTTCTTTTTTATAGATACACTTTGAAACGCAAAGTGCTTTTATTATTGTTAATTATTAATTGTAAATTCAAATATTATGTATCCAGAAAAACCATCAACAACATCTAATGTATGGCAATCAAACACTTTTCGTTTGGTGCTTATTGGGGCACTTACTTTGGTATTGCTCATTCCGCTCTTATTAGTGCAAAACTTAGTGAGAGAGCGCAAAGAACGTCAGCAGGAGGTTATCAATGAGATTGATAGCAAGTGGGGGCGCGAGGTCTTTTTCTATGGACCTATCCTCAAAATTCCTTACAAAGTGTACAGCGACAAGAATAAAAACGCTTTTGAGACACAGTACGCTTATTTTTTCCCCGAGGAACTGAAAAATACTTCGAATGTAAAGACTGAGGTGAAGAAGCGCAACAACTACGAATCGGTGGTGTTTAATGCGTCTATGGACTTTACGGGTAGTTATGTAGCTCCTAATTTTGTAACTAAAGGAATTCCTAACGAAGATATCAGTTGGGATAAGGCTACGATTCTCATTCGCACTACTAACCTCGCGAGTATTAAGAATGGGGTAAGCATTCAATTAGGTGGCAAGGATCACGCTTTTGAACCTATCTATGAGCAAAAAGACAACGAGGATTATTACTATGAGAATGATAGTAAAGCTAATGAGGTGGCATCGCTTGAAACAGGCTTTATCAACTATCAGGAGTTTTTGGCTAACCCTTCGTTTAGTTTTACGGTGCAGTACGACGGTAGTAAGAAAATAGCCATTGTGCCCATAGGGAAGACTACTGAGAGTACCCTTACCTCTAACTGGGCTAACCCCAGCTTTACAGGTAACTTTTTGCCTTACACCAAACAGATAAACGGCAATGGGTTTAACGCTTCGTGGAAGGTATTGCACATCAACCGTCCGTTTGCACAACAATCGTTTGGGAGTTTACCGAACATTTCGCAATACACTTACGATGTAGATTTTATCATTCCCGTAGACCAATATCAGCAGAATGAACGCGCTACTAAATACGGTTATTTGGTGATATTCCTCACTTTCTTGATATTCTTTTTAATACAGAGCATTAGCAAGATAAAGATTCACATCTTCCAATACTCAATGATAGGCTTGGCATTGGTGTTGTTTTACACTTTGCTCATATCGATTACAGAACACAGTAGCTTCTCGTTTGCTTACTTTATATCGTCGGTAATGACGGTAGGACTTATCAGTTTGTATTCGGTTTCTATACTGAAAAACAAGAAGTTCCCTACTTTTATAGGACTTTCATTAGCAGCACTCTACGGTTTTATTTACGTGATTATTCAGCTGGAAAGTTATGCTTTATTAGTGGGAAGTATAGGTTTATTTACCATTTTGGCTATTGTGATGTACGTATCGCGGAAAGTGGAATGGTCGGATTCAGGTAAATAGGTAAAAGGTAAAAGATAAAAGGTAAAAGGTAAAAGGTAAAAAGGACTGTTAGAGAATATCTGGCAGTCTTTTTTTATACCATAATGCCAAAAATGCCAATAATACCAAGTTAATGACGGTGTGAGTCACACAAGCAGGTGTGAGCCACACGGGCAGGTGCGAGCCGCACAGGCAGTCGTAGCACGACAGGCAGTTAGAGAAAAGACGGTGCGAGCCGCACAGGCATATAAACAAAAGACGAACAAAAGACGAAGAAAGAATGAACAAAAGACGAAGGAAAGGTGGAGAAATGATGAAGGATAAGGCTTGCAAAATAGTAGAAAAAGTGGAGTTTGTAGAAGGTGATTATGGGTAGTTGTTGAATAATAGAAATAAAAGTATTATCTTTGCACCCTTTTTAACTGATAATTCATAACTAAAAACATAAAACTCAAGTGGCTATAATAATAACTGACGATTGTATCAATTGCGGGGCTTGCGAACCCGAATGTCCTAACAATGCTATTTATGAAGGTGCTGACGATTGGCGTTATAGCGATGGTACGACCTTAAAGGGACGTGTGGTATTACCGAGCGGATTGGAAGTAGACGCAGACGAGCCCCAGAAAGCTATCAGTGATGATATTTACTTTATCGTGGCAGACAAGTGTACTGAATGCATTGGTTTTCACGATGAACCCCAATGCGCTGCTGTATGTCCTGTGGATTGCTGTGTGCCCGATGATGCCTACCAAGAAACAGAAGAAGAACTTTTGGCTAAAAAACGCTTTATTCACGACGAAGAAGCGTAGTTTTACAAATAGGGTAGCATATTTTCTTCTGTACTCAAAAAAAGGATATCTATGAAAAAAGAAGTAACAGATGTTGACGGCTAAATTAGTAAAATGCGAACTTGCAGGAGAAAAAGTAGATTGACAAAAGAAATATGCCGATTATATACATAAGTTTTTTTGGTTAAATGGTAAAAAAGTAGTACCTTTGTGCCCACTAAAATACTCTTATAACTCTTAATTTTAAACTTTAAACTAAAAAAGTGCAAACAGAAGAAAAAGAATTGTACCGCTTTGTAGAAGCGGGAGATTGGACAAATTCCCTTTCAGATAGTGAAATGGAAAAACTTTTAGTAGAGACTGATTTCTCTCGAGAGCAAACCGACGAGGGACGTGACTACTGCTATTTCTTACATAAATACAGCAAAATAGACGATAATAGTGCCTCTGACTATACGTTGATGGCTTATACCCTTACCCAACCCGAAAACTTGGAACGCGCTTCGATGTATGATATGATACTCGAAGAAAATGAGTATTTCAGTATACACCGCATCAGTGTGTATCGCAACGGTCAGCTGATTGACAAAACAGCTGATACTACTATAAAAGTATTGGATAACGAAGGGCAAAGCGGTCGTGGTATTATCAGCAGTTCTAAAAAACTGAACTTCTCTATCAAAGACCTTCACTTAGACGATATCCTTATTTTGGAAGACACCAAAGAAAAGGTATTTACTGAGAAAGAGTTCTTGCGTCGGGACTTTATGAAATACGTATATGTAACCCCCGATACTTATTGGGCGTACGGTAAATACCACTTCAAACTCATCAATAATCGCGACAAACGCGTGGCTTATAAAGATGTGTTCTTCCGCGACGAGCAAGGTAACGTAATCCCAAGTCAGGTGAAGTACTTAGCACAAGGAGAGGCATTTGAGATAGTACAAGAAAACTACATAAATCCAGTAGACCCTAACCGCGAAATCTTCCCTTTTATAGACTTCGCTACTGATAGTACTTGGAAAGAACTTTCTAACTATATCTATCCGCTTTACGAAGAAGTGTTCAAAGCACAACCTGCTGATTTTGCCCCCGATTTGGTGGAGAAACTCAACGGTATGGCTACCCTCGACGAGAAATTGCAATACGCCATAGAGTTCGTGCAAAACAACATCTACTACGTGTACAACGCCGATGAGATGAATGGACACAAACCACAAGCACCTGCACTTACTTACCAAAATAAGCAAGGAGATTGTAAAGCGAAATGCGTATTGTTGAAATCTATCCTCAACTATCTCGGTGTAGAGGCTTCAGTGATATTGGTGAACTACAATTCTGATTATTACTTGCAATTCTATCTCCCTTCGTTGCTTTCGTTTAATCACGTAGTGGTGAAAATTAACTACAAAGGTAAAGAATACTTTGTAGATGCAACTGCTCGTAACGAGTTTGGTAAATTGGAGAAACGCGCAGTGATTTCTTTTTGTCACTTTATGGAGATATTGCCTGACCAAGAATTACAAGTGCGCAAACCTACCTATTTCGACAATTTTTGTATAGATGAGCACATCACCTTAGAAGCCAAAGGCAATACGGGCAAAATACAACTGCTTACTACTTATCGTTACAATCGTGCAAACTCTATGCGAGCTTACTTCAAGTCGAGCAACAAAAACGAACGTTTGGACAGCTGGAACAACTCTTTGTTTTATGCGCTCAACTATGTGAACGACCGCAAAGGCAAAGATTTCCGCGAGATTTTCAAAGATGCTACTTTGCAAATAGTGAAGGACGATAAGGTGGAAAATGAATTTGTAGTGAAGTACGAAGCAACTATTGAACAGCCTTATTTTATAGACAATGAAGGTCGTCGTTTCTTGATGTACTACGATGGTAGTGTGTTGAAAAACAGCATTCGTGAACACCAGCACAGCGATGCGAGCTTTTGGCATAACTTCGATAGCGAGCGTTACGAAATAGAACTCAAAACCGATGAGAATATCGATACTAAGGAAAAATACACCGTACAAGAGTGCGATATCAAAAACGAGTATTTCACCCATAAAACCCAAAAGTTTATCACTAAAAACTCTGGTAAGGTGATTGTGGAGTACAATCCGCTCACGAATATCGAATTGCCATTAGATAAATTGGAACCTATTCGCGAAGATTATCACACTATGGCTGATAGCAACTTCGGTATCGGTATCGATGTGGTAGAAAAAGGATTCTTAAATTCCTTAAAACGACTTTTTAAATAAGGAAATTTACATACAACTTTGCCAAAGGAGCGAGCCACACGGGCATTAGAACCTTTGGCAAAATTTTATTAACAAAATATAATGAGTGCACTTATTCCAACCATAGAAACCCAATCGGAAGCCGAGATTGTAGCTTTTCAAGAAGAAAAACTGCGAGAGCTATTGCAATATCTCAATGAAAAATCGGTTTTTTATCAAAATCTCTTCCGCAAGCACCATATCCGTATAGAGGATATCTACACCCTTGCCGATTTACAAAAAATCCCCACAACCCATAAAGACGATTTGCAACGCGAAAACGATGCTTTTCTTTGTGTGCCTAAAACTGCTATTGTAGACTATGCTTCTACCTCAGGCACTATGGGAACGCCCGTTACTTTCGGTCTCACCGATAAGGATTTAGACCGTTTGGCGTACAATGAAGCTATCTCATTAGCTTGTGCAGGCATTCAAAAAGGCGATGTAGTTCAACTGATGACCACTATCGACCGCCGTTTTATGGCAGGCTTAGCTTATTTCTTAGGCATACGCAAAATGGGGGCAAGCATCATTAGGGTAGGGGCAGGAATACCCGAATTGCAATGGGATTCTATCCGATTGTACGAACCTAAATATCTTATTGCGGTTCCTTCCTTTGTGCTGAAAATGATAGAATATGCCGAAAAGAATGGTATCGACTATCGCGCTTCTTCCGTAAAGGGAGTGGTGTGTATAGGCGAGGCGTTGCGCAATCAGGATTTTAGCCCTACACTCTTAGCGAAAAAGATTACCGAAAAATGGCAGGGATTGCAACTTTACTCCACTTATGCTTCTACCGAGATGAGCACTACTTTCACCGAGTGTGAGTACCAACACGGAGGGCATCACCACCCAGAGCTCATCATCACCGAGGTATTAGACGACGAAGGACACCCCGTACCCGATGGTGAGAGTGGAGAGCTCACGATCACTACTTTGGGAGTGGAAGGTATGCCATTGTTGCGTTTTCGCACAGGCGATATAGTAGCGATGCACAGTACCCCTTGTAAGTGCGGGCGACATACGGCACGAGTGAGTCCTGTACTGGGTCGCAAGCAGCAGATGATTAAATACAAAGGAACTACTCTTTACCCGCCAGCCCTAATGGATTTACTTACAGGCTTTGAGGCTATAGAGAATTACATTATAGAAATCAATACGAATGATATCCTAACCGATGAAATCCTTATCAAAATAGGGACAAAAACTCCTACCGAAGCCCTTCGCGAGCAAATAAGTCATCATTTTCGCGCTAAACTCAGGGTAGTTCCTAAGATTGAGTTCTGCGACATAGCCCTTATTGAGCAACAGCTCTACCCGTTGGGCAGTCGCAAACCGATGAAATTTGTAGATAAACGCAAACCATTAAATTAATTATATATGAAGACAAAAAATCTATTAGCTGTCTTATTTTTGTGCGTTACTTTAGCTGTAACAGCCCAAGATTTTCAAGAAGAAAGAGGTAATTTATCTTTTCTAAAAGATCAAAAAGTCGTGAATGTAGA
The DNA here is from genome assembly GCF_000318315.2 of Capnocytophaga sp. oral taxon 324 str. F0483. Classification (NCBI taxonomy): domain Bacteria; kingdom Pseudomonadati; phylum Bacteroidota; class Flavobacteriia; order Flavobacteriales; family Flavobacteriaceae; genus Capnocytophaga; species Capnocytophaga sp. oral taxon 324. The sequence continues at coordinate 120,734 of NZ_KB291508.1, forward strand.
GTTCAAATACGATAATTTGCGACTAATGAAAGACAATGTTACCGAAAAAGAATACGTAGATGAACGTCGTGAGTACCTAAATAATAAAGATAAGGGGAATGGCGATGTTTGGTTCAAGAAGTGGGAAAATGCTAAAGAAGGCATTTGGCAACCCAAGTTTTTAGAGCTTATGGTAAAGACTATTACATCGTCTAAGGGTATTGAATTTAAAGAAGGAGCAACTGATGCCCCTTATACTCTCATTGTAGATGTACAATGGATATATCCAGGTTGGGATGCTTGGGTAATGAAACAAGCTGCTAAAGTAACAATGGTCTTGAAATTTGTAGAAACACAAAATAGAGATAACGAACTATTTCAGTTGCGTTCTATTGAGGCACCAGGTGACCAGTTGGGTAACAATTTCAGCAATGAATCACGTATAGGGGAGGGCTTTGCTAAAACCGCTAAATCCTTTGGAAAGCTCATCATCAAACGCCTTAAAAAATAATAATAATTACAACACTTTTAACTTCAATACACTTTGTCAAAGTCTCTAAGACTTTGACAAAGTGTATTGTTACCTGTTACTTGTTACTTGTTATTTGTTTTTCCCATTCTTCAAAAAACTTAGGCTTATACAGCGATAAGTTATTATCTTTTAGAGAAGTAAATACTTGTACAGTTTCTCCCGTACAAACCAACTCATTAGCTTCGTTGTATATAAAATACTGAAAGATGAGTTTCGCTACATTGGTAGGAATATAGTGAGTTTCTATGCGCAAGCGTTCGCCATAGCGCACCATCTTCTTGTGTTCGCATACACTCTTCACAATAGGAGTTGCATAGCCTTCGCGCTCTACATCAAGGTAAGAAATACCGTATTTCCTCCCAAAGGCTTCTCTTCCGTCTTCAAAATATTTGATGTAGTTGCCGTGCCACACAATACCAAGTGGGTCGGTTTCGCTAAAGCGCACCGTAATAATAAGATTCTCAGATAAATTCACAGGTTTATACGTTTCTTTTGGCTTTGTCATAATAAATAGAGATAAGAATACAACTGATGAAAAAGAGTAGTAAAGCTCCTATTTTAGGCAGCAAACTACTCGCAGAACCGCCTCTTAGCAATACCTCGTAGAAGGCTTGTAATCCCCAGTTCATAGGGGAAATATTAGAAAGCAATTGCATAATGTGGGGCATTGCAAAGGTGGGTATCCATACGCCCCCAATAGCTGCAAAAAACACTGTGAGGGTAGCTCCCAAGGGTGCTGATTGTTCTTGGGTTTTTGCTAAAGTCCCTAAGAGTACCCCCAAACCTATAGCCGAAAGCCCTGAGACTATGGCGACTAACAACAAGAGTAAAAGTTTACCTCCCACTTCTAACATTGGTAAGCCTAAGTAAGGAAATACGAATACGCCCATTACTACCATCAAAGCGAATTGTAGTAAGCTAATCATCAGAAAAACAATGATTTTAGCGGTGAGTAATGCCCAGTAGGGTAGGGGACTCGTGAAGAGTCGGAGTCCTGTGCCTTGTGTTTTTTCCTTTACAATACTCGCCGATAGCGGTATGGCAATGAAGAAGATAGCAAAGAGAGCCCACGCGGGTACGTTGTGCTGGGTAGCGTTGGGGATAGCAGCAGTAGCCGTATTAGGATTGATTTCTCTAAAACTCACTAATACTTCAGTTTTTGGTAAACTCACTCCTTCCTCTAACTGACTCTCAAAGGCTTTATAAATATACTGATTTTCTATTTGGTATAGCAATTTGTCAATGCCTCTCTTCACACTTTCTTTAAACGAAGTCTGCAAAGTCGGGTCAAAATAAAGGCGTATTTCTTTGGTAGTATAAGCCGTTTCAGTAGGCGTTACTGTCTCGCCTGCAAAAGTGTTGATAATTGTCTCTACATTCTGTTGCACTTTATTTTGCAAGCTGGAGGAGAGTTCAGCAGGGATTACAATAGCCAGTAGGTAGTTGCCTTTCAACACCTGCTCACGCGCCATAGCTTCGCTAATAGGTTTACCGTCCAACGTTTTCACCATTTCGAAAGCACTTCCTTCTAAACTCTTACTGATATTTTCGGCAATTTCACCGCCATCGTTATCCACTAACAGAACGGCTGTTTTCTGCTCACTGATATTCTTAAAAGCCCCGTCCTGCAAAAGTGTAATGGTTACCACCAATAGCAATGGCATTGCAAAGAGAATGATAAGTGCCCCCACATCGCGCAACAGCAATAAGGCTTCTTTTTTTATAGATTGAAACATAACGGTTTGAATAGGGAGCAAAGATAGTAAATAAATACCAAATAATTCCAATAATTTCAGAAAAGACAATAACTGTCAATTTACGAATTTGCTAAATTGCTAATTACTTCGTACTTTTGCACCCTCAAATTTTTAAAACACAAATTATATCTATGACCGCTATTAGAAATATAGCTATTATTGCCCACGTAGACCACGGCAAAACTACTTTAGTAGACAAGATTTTACACCACTGCGCTCTCTTCCGCGAAAATCAAGATTCAGGCGAACTGATATTAGATAATAACGACCTCGAACGCGAACGAGGAATTACTATCCTCTCTAAAAACGTTTCAGTAGTTTATAAAGACATCAAAATAAACATTATCGATACACCTGGCCACGCCGATTTTGGTGGGGAAGTGGAGCGTGTACTCAATATGGCTGATGGCGTGCTCTTGCTTGTTGATGCTTTTGAAGGTCCTATGCCTCAAACGCGCTTTGTACTCCAAAAGGCTATAGAGATGAAGTTGAAACCCATTGTGGTAATCAACAAAGTTGATAAAGAAAACTGTACTCCTGATGAGGTACACGAAGCTGTATTCGATCTTATGTTTGAACTCGGTGCTGAAGATTGGCAGTTAGATTTTCCTACGGTATATGGTTCAGCTAAACAAAATTGGATGTCAGAAGATTGGCATAAGAGAACTGATAGTATTGCACCCCTACTCGATATGGTGGTAAAGTATATTCCAGCTCCTCAAATAGAAGAAGGTAGCTTGCAAATGCTTATTACTTCATTAGATTATTCTAGTTTTACAGGACGTATTGCTATTGGTCGTTTGCACCGTGGTACCCTAAAATCGGGTATGAATATTTCATTAGTAAAACGCGACGGAACAATTGTAAAATCTAAAATTAAAGAGCTACACCTCTTTGATGGTTTAGGTCGTAAGAAAGTAGAAGAAGTACAAGCAGGCGACATTTGTGCGATTGCAGGTTTAGAAGGCTTTGAAATTGGTGATACTATCGCCGATTACGAAAAACCCGAAGCACTTCCTACTATTGCTATCGATGAACCTACTATGAGTATGCTCTTCACTATCAACGATTCTCCTTTCTTTGGTAAAGATGGGAAGTTTGTAACCTCTCGCCATATCAAAGAACGTTTAGAGCGTGAATTAGAAAAAAACCTTGCTTTACGTGTAGAACCTACTGATAGTGCCGATAAGTTTATCGTTTATGGTCGTGGGGTATTGCACCTTTCAGTACTCATTGAAACAATGCGTCGTGAAGGTTATGAATTGCAAATTGGTCAGCCACAAGTTATCATCAAAGAGATTGACGGCGTAAAATGCGAACCTATAGAAGAACTTACTATTGATTTGCCTGAGAATGTAAGTGGTAAAGCAGTAGATTTAGTTACCCTTCGCAAGGGCGAAATGCTAAGTATGGAACCTAAAGGTGAACGTATGATTATTAAGTTTATCATTCCTTCTCGCGGTATCATTGGTTTGCGTAACCAATTGCTTACAGCTACTGCTGGTGAAGCTATTATTCACCACCGTTTCTTGGAGTTCCAACCTTTCAAAGGTGAAATAGCAGGGCGTATTAATGGTTCGCTTATTTCTATGGAACAAGGTACTGCTATTCCTTATTCTCTCGACAAATTGCAAGACCGAGGCAAATTCTTTATCTTCCCTGGTGAAGATATTTATACAGGACAAGTAATCGGTGAAAACTCTCGTAGTGGAGATATAGTAGTAAATGTAACGAAGACTAAAAAACTTACTAACGTACGTGCTGCGGGCTCTGATGAAAAAGTAAAATTAGCACCGCCTATTAAGTTTTCTTTAGAAGAAGCCTTGGAATATATCCAAAAAGATGAGTATGTAGAAGTAACTCCTAAAAATATGCGCTTACGTAAAATCTACTTAGATGAGAATGAACGCAAACGCCACGAAAAGGAGTTTAAGTAATCTCCAATATTTAATAAAAGAAAGCCTCAGTATATAAAAATACTGAGGCTTTCTTTTATGAATAATAGATATATCATAAATAATAAAAAAAGTCGTCACTTCCCAGCAACGACTTTTCCTCATTAAAACAAAAAATTATGAAAAAAACTAAATTACTTCTCTTTTTCCATCTTGTCTTTCAACTCTTGTAATGCTTCAAGATCACCAAGTGTTGATTTTTCGACTGTAGATGAGCTGGTATTTACAGCAGCTTCTTTGGCTATTTTCTCTTCTTCTTCTTTGAAGATAGCAGTGTGAGAAGCTACTACACGTTTAAATTCTTTGTTAAATTCAATCACTTTGAAATCAGCAGTGTCTCCTTTGCCCAATTTCTTTCCGTCTTCTTTTTCTAAGTGACGTGAAGGAACAAACGCTAAGATATCGTCGTTGAAAGGAACAGTAGCACCTTTATCTACCATTTTAGAAATAGTACCTTTGTGAACTGTACCTACCGCAAATTCAGTTTCGTATTTGTCCCAAGGGTTAGGAGTGGTTTGCTTATGTCCTAATGACAATTTGTGTCCTTCGGCATCTAATTCAAGTACTACTACTTCAATCTTATCACCAGAGTTTACAAATTCTGATGGGTGTTTAATTTTCTTAGTCCAAGAAAGGTCGGTGATGTGTATAAGACCATCAATACCTTCTTCGAGTTCTACGAATACACCGAAATTAGTGAAATTGCGAACAGTACCTGTATGTTTAGAACCTACTGGATATTTTTCAGTGATGTTAATCCAAGGGTCTGGAGTAAGTTGTTTAATACCCAAAGACATTTTGCGCTCGTTGCGGTCGAGAGTCAAGATAACAGCTTCTACCTCGTCGCCGAGTTTTACGAAATCTTGAGCAGAACGCAAGTGAGTACTCCAAGACATTTCAGAAACGTGGATAAGACCTTCTACACCATCAGCAATTTCTACAAAAGCACCGTAGTCGGCAATTACCACTACTTTACCTTTTACTTTATCGCCTACTTTAAGGTCATCAGCAAGAGCGTCCCAAGGGTGTTTGCTAAGCTGTTTTAAACCTAATTGGATACGTGATTTGTTGTCGTCGAAATCGAGGATAACTACGTTCAGTTTTTGGTCTACCGATACCACTTCGCTTGGGTGATTGATACGAGCCCAAGAAAGGTCGGTGATGTGAATCAATCCGTCTACGCCACCAAGGTCTACAAATATACCGTAAGAAGTGATATTTTTCACAACTCCTTCGAGTACTTGTCCTTTTTCGAGTTGACTGATGATTTCTTTCTTCTGTTCTTCGATATCTGCTTCGATGAGCGCTTTGTGAGAAACCACTACGTTTTTGAACTCGTGATTTACTTTCACAATCTTGAATTCCATTGTTTTGTTTACGAATTGTTCGTAATCGCGGATAGGTTTCACATCGATTTGAGAACCAGGTAAGAATGCTTCGATGCCAAATACATCTACTATCATACCGCCTTTGGTACGGCTTTTTACGAAACCGTTTACGATTTCGCCGTTTTCGTGTGCCAAGTTAATTCTATCCCAAGCTTTAAGCGTACGTGCTTTGCGGTGTGAAAGTACTAACTGGCCGTTTTTATCCTCACGGATATCGATAAGCACTTCTACTTTGTCACCTACTTTGAGGTTCGGGTTGTAGCGAAACTCGTTGAGAGAAATAACGCCTTCTGATTTAGCGTTGATGTCGATAATCGCTTCTCTGTCAGTGATGCGAGTTACTACTCCTTCTACTACTTCATTGTCTTGAGTGTCAACGAAATTGTTTTTAACCAATTCTTCGAAGTTTTTCAATTGGTCTTCTTGTACGCTGTCAATACCTTCTTGGTACTTGTCCCAATCAAAGTTCTGTAAGAACTCTTCTGGATTTTGAGTGTTTTCAGCCATTTGCTGATAATAAAATTTGTATTTCCTAATTAGGAACGAGAGTATTTTAGTAGGGCTATTTCTAATAGGAAAGAATGAAACAATAATGATAAATTAATACTCTATGCCCTTAAAAAAATTATGGCAAAATTACAAATAATCTTTGAATTAGCCAAATAATTTTATGATTTTTGAAGATGTTTTTTTATTTGTAACTGTGTATCTATTTGTTTATTAGATAATTATATGGATATTGTATTAGGTAGAAATATTACTAAGAAACAATCGATTCTACTGAAAAATTTTTGTAATTACATCATTTGTATTTCTTTAAAGAACTGAGTAAATTCTTCTTCATATAATTTTTCATCTCTTTTTAAATCTTCTATGGCATATTGCATTTTCGAAACAAAGCCTGTACGCCTATCCATTCGGTATAATATGGAAGAGATACCTTCAAAGGTTTGATAGCTTTCTAACCAACGTTCGGCAATGATGTATTTACTCAAAGTTTGAGCTTTATTGTTGAGCAATTGTTGATGGCGTTCTAAGGCATCGTAAAAGTGCTGAACATATTGTTCTAAGGATTTATCAGAATATTCTTTCCAATGTTTAGCAAGATAATAATCGTAAAAAATATCTACCAGTACCCCTGCGTAATGGTTGTAAGTAGGCACCAATCGGTGTTTACTTTTCCGGAAAATGGCGTGTGCATCAGTGAAAGTATCTATTCTGCGATGTAATAAAATACCCCGTTGCATTGCTTCGGGGTATTGTAAGTATTCCTTGCCTCGTACGGTATCGGCGATAAAGTTGCCAATAGTGAGCAGTTCATCGCCTTCGCCCGAAAGGTAAATATGAGCCAAAAAGTTCATTATAAATAATCTTTTACCTTAGAGAGTGCTTCGGTAATACCACTGGGGTTTTTACCTCCTGCGGTTGCAAAGAATGGCTGTCCGCCACCTCCTCCGTGAATGTATTTGCCCAGTTCTCGTACTATCTTACCAGCATCTAATCCTTTGGCTTGTGCCAATTCTTTATTGATATAGCATAACAAGAGTGCTTTGCCTTCTTCGTGAGCTGATGCAAAGAATACAAAAGCATTTTTTACCTCATTACCTAACTCGAAAGCAAGGTCTTTGAGAGTTGCCACTTCTGCATCTACTTGTTTTACGAGACACTGAACACCATTTACTTCTGTAAATTCAGCTTTGATGCTTGTTTTAAGTTGCTTAGCTTGCTCTTTTTTCAACTGTTCAAGCTCTTTGTGTAAAGCTGCATTTTCTTCTTGCAAGTGCCTAATCGCTTTTACAGGGTCTTGCGCGTTTTTCAGCGTTTCTTTTATTTGTTCTACCAGCTGTTCTTGTTCTGTAAAATACATCATAGCTCCTCCACGGGTAATCGCTTCAATACGGCGAATACCTGCTGCTACAGCACCTTCTGAGATGATTTTGAAATACCAAATATCACCTGTGTTCTTTACGTGAGTTCCCCCACAAAGCTCTTTGCTATCACCAAACTGAATCATACGCACACGGTCGCCGTACTTTTCACCAAAGAGTGCCATAGCTCCTGATTCCACTGCTTGTTGCATAGGAATATTACGATGCTCTTGCAAAGGAATTTTCTCAAAAATGCGTTTGTTTACCAATTGCTCTACCTTTTTGAGTTCTTCCTCAGTAAGTTTAGCAAAGTGTGAGAAGTCGAAGCGCAAAGTTTCAGGAGCTACACGAGAGCCCTTCTGTTCAACGTGTGTACCCAACACTTCGCGTAGAGCTTGGTGTAATAGGTGGGTAGCACTGTGGTTAGCTTCTGCCATTTCACGTGATATTGAATGTACTTCTGCTTTGAAAGGGTCGTTTAAATTAGTAGGCAGGTGTTCTGAAATGTGAATGATAAGGTTATTTTCTTTCTTGGTATCTAAAATATAGATAAGCTCACCGTTAGCACTTTGTAGAGTACCTTTATCGCCCACTTGTCCACCTCCTTCCGGATAAAAAGGAGTAGTGTTGAATACCAGCTGAAAATGAGTACCGTCTTTCTGGCTTTCCACTCTGCGGTATTTCACCAATCGCACCACAGCCTCTAAGGTATCATAGCCTATAAACTCCTCTTCATCGTCGTCGCGGAGTATTACCCAGTCGTCAGCTTTTATTTGAGCTGCTGCACGTGAACGCTCTTTTTGTTTTTGTAATTGTTCTTCAAAACTAGCTTCGTCCATAGTGAGCCCTTTCTCCGAAAGAATGAGCGCTGTCAAATCTTTGGGGAAGCCGTAAGTGTCGTATAATTCAAAGGCTTTACCGCCCGATAATTGCTTGCCAGGACTGTTTTGTATCATTACGTCTAGCATCAATAAACCTTGTTCAAGCGTGCGCAAGAAAGAGGCTTCTTCTTCTTTTATGACGCTCATAATCAGGAATTGCTGTTTTTCCAATTCGGGGAAAGTACCTCCCATTTGGTTAGAGAGTGTCTCTACTAATTTGTAGATAAACGGTTCTTTTTGGTTTAAGAAAGTAAAACCATACCGAATAGCACGGCGCAAAATACGGCGTATCACATAACCAGCACCATTGTTAGAGGGCAACTGACCGTCGGTAATAGCAAAAGCCACAGCCCTAATATGGTCTGAAATCACACGAATCGCAATATTTACTTCTTCTTGTTCAGGAGTTACACGGTCGCCTGAGGTATATCTACTTTGGGTAATCTCTTCCACTTTGTGAATGAGTGGGGTAAACACATCGGTATCGTAATTTGATTGTTTCTTCTGCAATACCATACAGAGGCGTTCAAAACCCATACCTGTATCCACGTTGCGAGAAGGTAGTTTTTCGAGACTGCCGTCGGCTTTGCGGTTGAACTCCATAAACACATTATTCCAAATCTCAATTACCTGAGGGTGGTCGTTATTCACAAGGTCGCGACCTGGCACTTTGGCTTTCTCTTCATCTGAACGGATATCCACGTGAATTTCGGTACAAGGACCACAAGGACCTTGGTCACCCATTTCCCAAAAGTTATCTTTTTTATTTCCGAGAAGTATATGGTTTTCAGCAATCCGTTCTTTCCATATATCATAGGCTTCTTGGTCAAAAGGCACGCCGTCTTCTTCACTGCCTTCAAAAACGGTTACATAGAGGTTTTCTTTGGGAATTTTGTATATTTCGGTGAGCAATTCCCACGCCCAGCTAATGGCTTCTTTTTTGAAGTAATCGCCAAACGACCAGTTGCCAAGCATCTCAAACATCGTGTGGTGATACGTGTCGCGACCTACCTCTTCCAAATCGTTGTGCTTCCCCGATACGCGCAAACACTTTTGAGTATCGGCTACGCGTTTGTATTTAGGTTTAGCATTACCAAGGAAGAACTCTTTAAATTGGTTCATACCAGCGTTGGTAAACATCAGGGTAGGGTCGTTTTTAACCACCATAGGAGCCGAGGGAACAATAGTGTGCCCTTTGCTTTCAAAGAATTTTAGGAATTGTTCTCTTATTTCTTGCGAAGTCATATATTTTTAACTAACGATTGACAGTTAATAATTAACATTTTCAGGGCGCAAAGGTACGAACTAATTAGCAAATTCACAAATTTGCTAATCTGCTAATTTTCCCCTCGGCTTTAACTGAGCAATCCGCAGAATAATGATGTTTTACAAAAGAATTATCTGTGCTAAATCTGTGTAATTCGTGAAGTCTTTGCGAGACTTTCGGGTAGCTTACTGACTATTTGTTTTATTTGTAAAGATTTGTAAGATTTCTGTAGCGTAAGCTACACTCTTCTCACATCAATTAATTCAACTCTTGATTGATATTAGTAACATTCTAAATTCAATTGTTATTCAGTTAGTATTCAATTAATCTTTGGTCAGTCTTCATTGTAGAGCCATTGTAGAGCCATTGTAGAGCCACTGTAGAGCCACTGTAGAGCC
>NZ_KB291508.1:130778-167795 GCF_000318315.2 Capnocytophaga sp. oral taxon 324 str. F0483
CACTGTAGAGCCACTGTAGAGCCACTGAAAAGCCACTGTAGAGCCACTGAAAAGCCACTCATTCTTTAATTATTCTATAAGCTTTGTATAATCCTCTCCTAATTTCACCATTAACCATTAACAACACTTCCCATTTGCTAATTCCCTAATTTGCTAATTTTCTAATTTTTCACCTACTCATAGGTTTTATTTATATATGTAAATATATGACTTTTAGATTGTTACTACTACCTACGTACTATGTAAATTAAATTTTTGTTCTAACCATTTGGTTAATTCAAAAACTCGTTGTACCTTTGCCCCCGAAAATCAGAAGTAACGATGAAGAAGACAAAAGATATAAGCACCGAAGAACGCATCAAAGCCGCTGCCCGCAAAGTCTTTCATCAGAAAGGTTTTGCAGGTACACGCACTCGCGACATTGCCGAAGAAGCGGGTATCAACCACGCAATGCTCAACTATTATTTTCGTAGTAAAGAAAAACTCTTTGAAATGGTAATGATGGAAACAATGGCGCAATTCTTTAAAGGAGTAAACCTTATGCTGAACGACGAAAGTACCTCTCTCAATGAGAAAATAGACCTCATCGTCTCTAACTACGTCGATTTACTCCTCAAAGAACCCGAATTACCTACCTTTATACTCAATGAGGTGCGTCCTAACCCGCAAGCATTTGTAGAGCAAAACCCTATTAAAGAGGCTCTTACTCACTCTGTGCTCACCCGTCAATATGCCGAAGCTGTAGCTCGTGGCGAAATCACAGAGCCTAACCTAATGCAAGCTATCCTAAACGTCATCGGGTTGGTAATATTTCCTTTCATTGCAAAACCTATCCTAACCTCAATTATCAACATACCCGAAGAACAGTACAAAGCCCTAATGCTCCAGCGTAAAACCCTTATCCCCCAATGGATTAAAGCGATGCTATGGAAATAATAATACGATTTCTCTTAAACAATTATCTTTGCGGATTGTCTCCCTTCGGGGGAACGGAGGCTAAATAACATTTTTTTTATCTATACCCTAACCAAATGGTTAAACTAATTTATTAACACTATAATACCCCTAAAAGCCTTAATTCATCAGTCTTTTACTCTGTTTTATGGCTTGCCCCTCTCTTTCGGAGAGGGGGAACGGGGGTGAGGATTGCCACTATGAAACACCTTATCCTAACACTCACCGCATCTATAGCCCTCACTCTCACCGCGAAAGCGCAGGCTATCCTTTCTTTGGAGGACTGCTATCGTCTTACTCGTGAGAACTACCCCACCGTCAAAAAGCTCGATTTGGTAGCCAAAACCGAAGACTATACTCTTGCCAATGCCAATCGTGCTTACCTCCCACAGGTCTCTATCCTAGGGCAAGCCACTTACCAGTCGGAAGTAACCGACCTCTCTAAAACCATTGTAGGAGCACTCCCACTGCCTCCTAACGTCTCTTTGCCTACCATCGACAAGGAGCAATACAAGGTGGTGGGCGAGGTAAGCCAGCTTCTCTATGGAGGTGGTGCGATTCACAGTCAGAAGGCTATTGCCAAAGCTCAAAGTGCCGTGCAAGCACAAGCGGTCGAAACCCAATTGTACACCCTAAAACAACGCGTGAGCAACCTATATTTTGGGGTGCTCCTCATCAATGCCCAGTTATCGCAAAACCGCCTGAATATCGAAACGCTCGAGTCGCAACTCAAGAAGGCGGAAGTAGCCCTAAAAAACGGCACGACCCTCCCCAGCAATGTAGACGAGCTGAAAGCCGAAATCCTTCGCGTGAGAATGCAAACCACCGAGTACGAAGCTACCCAAGCTACCTACTTGCAAATGCTGTCTACTTTCATAGGCAAAGAGCTCACCAACGCTTCCCAGCTCGCAGAGCCTGCGCCCCAGTCTCAGTCTCAAACTCTATCTACTGAGGTTTTTCGTCCTGAACTCAAAGGGTTTCAGCTACAGGAATCGTTGCTCAAAGCGCAAGAAAAACAGCTCAATAGCGAATATATACCCAAGTTCAGTGCGTTTTTTCAAGGCGGTTACGGACGTCCTACACTCAATATGCTCAGCAACCAAGCGGATTTCTACTACATCACAGGGCTCCGTTTGCAGTGGAACTTAAGTCCGCTATACAACCTGTCAAGTAAGAGACATATTTTGCGCCTGAATCGCGAGAGTCTCGTAACCGACCGCCAAGCCTTCTTGCTCAACACCCAACTCGAACTCACCCAGCAGTCCGAGCAACTCAAAAAGCTACAAAAGCTCATAGAACAAGATGAAGCATCAGTAACTCTGCGCCACTCTGTCGCTAAATCTGCTGAAGTCCAGTTAGACAATGGGGTTATCACCACTCACGAATACTTGCAGAAAGTCAATGCTTGGCATCTTGCTCAGCAAACCCTTATCCTGCACCAAATACAACTCCTCCAAGCTCAAGAAAATCATCAATTAATTATAGGAAAATGAAAAAGATAGCACTTATTACCACATTGATAGCTTTAATAGCTTGCAATAATAAGAACAAATTCGACGCTTCTGGCAACTTCGAAGCCGACGAAGTCATTGTTTCTGCTCAGCAAACAGGGCAACTCATCGACTACGATGTAGAAGAAGGCAAAACTCTTACCGAAGGTCAAAAGGTCGGTCAGATAAACGTCGCCCTCCTCAAGATACAGAAAGAGCAGGTGGAAGCCACTATTGCCTCACTCAAAGAGAAGACCCAAAACCCTGCCGACCAGGTGGCACTCATTCGTAGTCAACTCGAAGTACAGCGCGCACAACTCGCCCAACAGGAACGTGAGCTTACGCGTACACAAAACTTAGTACGTGGTGGGGCTGCCACACAAAAGCAATTGGACGACCTCTCCGCCCTCATCGACCAGCTTCGCAAGCAGATAGCCGTAACCGAAAACCAACTCAAGGTCAGTCTGACCAACATCAACACGCAAAACCGCAATGTATTAAGCCAAGAAGCCCCTCTGCAAAAGAATGCTCAGGCTGTTCAAGAGCAAATCAATCAGGGTGAAATCATCAACCCTATTGCGGGCACTGTGCTTACTAACTACGCCCTAAAAGGAGAAATGCAGACTTTTGGAAAGCCTCTCTATAAAATCGCTAATACTGATGTACTAACCCTAAAAGCCTACATCACCGGCGACCAACTATCCCAAATCAAATTAGGACAGCAAGTTACCGTGCACACCGATGCCGGAAAAGGCGCATACCGCACCTATCAAGGCGAAATTATCTGGATATCCCAAGAGAGCGAGTTCACTCCCAAAACGATACAAACCAAATCCGAACGCGCCAACCTCGTCTATGCTATCAAAGTAAAGGTTAAAAACGACGGCTTTTTAAAGATAGGAATGTACGGAGAAGTGCTATTCAAATAACCTCCCCCCGCTGGCGCGAGCCTATGGCTCGTGTCTATCAAGAATAGAGCTTGTAGCTCATACTCTTAGCACATTTTTTGTAGCTTACTAACAAATACAACCCTATGTTAAAGAAATACGAAAAAGTAATAGCAACGGTTTTCGCCCTGCTTACCATAGTTTTTATAGTAGTCTTTCTCACTAATGACTCCTTTTTTGAGTGGACTTTTGCGCGACATCACAATATATTGAGCTGGTATGTGCGCCCGCTCTTTATCGTGCCTATGGTGTATTTTGCTTTGAGAAAATCGTATGCAGGAGTGTCATTGAGTATCTTTTGCCTATTTACTAGTATGTTTTGGTTCCCCACTCCACAACAAACCGACCCTAAGGTGCTCGGCTTCTTAGCCTACGAAATGGATTATCTCAAAGGCACGTGGGACACAAAAAAGATACTTTTCTCACTAAGTGTACCGCTCTTTTTCTATCTGTTGATAGTCTCAGCGTGGAAGAGAAAATGGCGCTTATTGCTCTACACCGTAGTGTTAGCAGCGCTTTTAAAACTATTATGGAGCGTGGTGAGCAGTGGTGCAAGCGGTTGGTCAGTAGCCAAACCCGCTCTTGTAGGACTGGTAATATGCGTAGTATTTATTTTGATAACAAGAAGAAAAGATAAAAAATAAGGGGAAAAATCAGTGTCCATTTGCCTTTGAAAAAAGGTTAATCACCACTACGCCAGCGATGATAAGCAGGGAACCCAGTACAAAAGGCAGGTCTATTTTGTTTTTGAAAACAAGAATACTCACAATGGCTGTCAGTACAATCCCTACCCCCGACCAGATAGCGTAGGCTACCCCCAGCGGAATATTCTTGAGGGCTAAGGATAAAAAATAAAAACAAACACCATAAGACAACAGCGAGCCTACAGCGAACAACCACTTAGTAAACCCTTCCGATTTACCTAAAAGAGCAGTGGCTAAGACCTCTAAAACAATCGCTAAAGTGAGGTATAGGTAATGCATATAAGTATAATATCTAAATTCGTGGCAAAAATATAACAATTTTACTGAAAATGAAATTAAAACTCATAGAACACATAAAGCTCCCCCTGCTGGCGCGAGCCTGTGGCTCGTGTTTATCAAGAATAGAGCTTGCAGCTTGTAACCAAATTGACTCATTGAAAGATGAATAGCATCACCATACATAATCTCAGCAAGTCCTATGGCGATACCCACGCCGTGCAACACCTTTCCTTAGAGGTCGAGAAAGGCGAACTTTTCGGGCTCATAGGTCCCGATGGGGCAGGCAAAACCACCGTCTTTCGTATGCTCACCACCCTTCTCCTGCCTGATGAGGGCACAGCAACCATAGAGGGCTGGGATATCGTTAAGGATTATAAGGAAATCCGCAAGCACGTGGGCTATATGCCTGGGCGCTTCTCTCTGTACCAAGATCTCACTGTCGAGGAGAACCTCACCTTCTTCGCCACTGTTTTTGGTACGACTATTGCCGAGAATTACGACCTTATCAAAGATATTTACGAGCAGATAAAGCCGTTTAGCAACCGCAGGGCAGGCAAGCTCTCAGGGGGTATGAAGCAGAAGTTAGCCCTATGTTGCGCCCTCATTCACAAACCCAAAGTCCTTTTGTTAGACGAACCCACCACGGGGGTAGATGTGGTTTCGCGCAAAGAGTTCTGGGAAATGCTGAAGAAACTAAAGGAGCAAGGCATCAGCATACTCGTTTCCACCCCTTATATGGACGAAGCCAGCCTATGCGACCGCATAGCCTTAATACAATCAGGCAAAGTGCTTTCCACCAGTACCCCCGAGCAAATCATAGCTCAGTACCCCACCGCACTCTATGCTATCAAGGCTCCCGACCTGTACGCACTGCTGAAGCACCTGCGCGAGCACCCCAACATTGATAGCTGTTACCCCTTTGGCGAGTACCTACACATTACTCTCAAAGAAAACACCAACATTCCCATATTCGAGCAACAGCTGAAAAACACCTTCCCCCACCTCGAATGGAAAGCCATTACCCCTACCATCGAGGACAGTTTTATAAGATTAATGGAAGCAAATTGAAACAATATTTATCACCTTTCCGGATTGTCCCCCTTCGGGGAAGTCTGCGACAGCAGAGTATGTGTGGGGGTAATTTGCTAATTTTTACATTTGCTAATTTAATAAGATGTACGCAATCCACTGTCATAACCTAACAAAGCAATTTGGCGATTTCAAAGCCGTGAACAACATTTCCCTTACCGTTAAAAAAGGCGAAATCTTCGGCTTCCTCGGTGCCAATGGTGCGGGGAAAACCACCGCTATACGCATCTTCTGCGGGCTCTCCTACCCTACCTCAGGCGAGGCTACCGTAGCAGGCTTCGATGTCTACCGAGAGCAAGAGCAGATAAAAAAGCACATTGGCTATATGAGTCAGAAGTTTTCGCTCTACGACAACCTTACCGTGCAGGAAAACATCACCTTCTACGGAGGCGTCTATGGCTTAAGTCGCAAGGAAATCAAAACCCGCAGTACCGACCTTATCACCAAGCTCGGCTTGGAGGCTGAAGCCAACAAACTCGTAGGGTCGCTACCCCTGGGCTGGAAGCAGAAGCTCGCCTTCTCGGTGGCTATCTTCCACCGTCCCGAAATCGTGTTCTTAGACGAGCCTACCGGTGGCGTAGACCCGATAACGCGCCGACAGTTCTGGGATATGATATACGAAGCCTCCGCACAGGGCATCACCGTATTCGTTACCACTCACTATATGGACGAAGCCGAGTACTGCCACCGCATCAGCATAATGGTAGACGGCAAAGTGGAAGCAATGGATACGCCCACCAACCTTAAAAACCAATATCACACCCACTCAATGGACGAAGTGTTCTACCAGCTCGCCCGCAAAGCAAAACGTTCAGCAGACTAAACAATGAAACAGCTCATCGCCTTTATACGCAAGGAATTCTATCACGTATTCCGTGACCGTCGCACGCTACTGATACTCTTCGGTATTCCCATAGCGCAGATTATCCTTTTCGGTCAAGCCCTCAGCAGCGAGGTCAAGAATATCGGTATCGCTGTATTAGATCAGGCAAACAATACCTATAGCCAAGAAATCACACACCGCTTGCAGGCAAGTCCGTATTTTAAGCTGAAAGACCCTTTGTTTCGTTACGATCAAGTAGAAGACCAATTCAAGCGTGGCACCATAAAAGCTGCGCTCATCTTCCCTCCCGATTTCGGCAAAGACCTCTACACACCCAGTGGTACCTCGCTACAACTCATCACCGATGGGAGCGACCCCAACACGGCTAAAACGGTGCAAAACTACTTCTCAGCTATGGTAGCCAGCTATCAGCAAGAGTTGAACCCTACTGTGCAACTACCCTACCAGATAACCGTTGAAAACCGAATGCTGTACAACGAGGAGCAGAATGGCTCTATGAACTTCGTCCCTGGGGTAATTGCACTCGTCTTTATGATAGTGAGCACTGCCCTCACCTCGGTAGCGGTGGTGCGCGAAAAAGAGTTAGGCACTATGGAAATCCTTTTGGTATCGCCTTTCAAACCTATAATGATACTCATTGCCAAAGCTGTGCCTTACCTTATTCTCTCGCTCATCAACTTCACCGTGATACTCCTGCTATCGGTCTATATGCTCGATGTCCCGATACGTGGCAATCTGCTGTTGTTGTACGCCGAAAGCACCTTGTTTATCATCATCTGTTTGTCGTTGGGGCTACTCATATCCACCGTTACCGCTTCACAGCAAACGGCTATGCTCATCGCTATGATGGGAATGATGCTCCCTACGGCTTTCTTTACCGGCTTTATGTTCCCCATAGAGAATATGCCTCTTATCTTTCAGGGGATATCTAAAGTCTTCCCCTCAAGTTATTACTACAGTATCGTGAAGAAAGTAATGCTCAAAGGATTGGATTTTACTTATGTATGGAAAGAAACGCTGATATTAATAGCAATGGCAGTAGTTTTCTTAAGCCTTGCAATGAAGAAGTTTAAAATACGATTACAATAAAGAAGAAATGAAAGTATTAAGCTTTATACTCCAAAAAGAATTTAAGCAGATATTCCGAGATAAGACGATCTTGGCAATGATGTTTGTGGCACCTATCTTCCAACTGATTATATTGCCCTTAGTTGCCAATTTCGACGTGAAGAACATCAACCTTGTGTATATCGATCACGACCAGAGTACCTATTCCCACCAACTGATACAGAAGATTACTTCCTCAGGGTACTTTAAACTCGTAGAGGCTCCTTTCTCTTACAAAGAAGGTATCGCCCTGATAGAAGACGGCAAAGCTGATGTAGTTTTGGAAGTCCCCGAAGGTTTTGAGCGCAATCTCGTACGCGAAGGAAAGCAACCTCTCGGTGTCTCTATCGATGCAATTAACGGGAGCAAGTCGTCGTTAGGAGGGGCGTATTTGTTTTCGGTGATACGCGACTTCAACACCCAACTCGATGTAAATGTAAAAGCACCCCAACACATAGGTAATGTAGCCAAAATCAGGGTGGAGAATACCCATTGGTACAACCCCTATATGCAATATACGCGCTATATTGTTCCGGGCATTTTGGCTATATTGCTCACCATTATCGGGGGCTTTCTTTCAGCTCTTAATGTAGTCAAAGAAAAGGAGATAGGCACTATCGAGCAGATTAATGTTACCCCTATCAAGAAGTGGCAGTTCATCTTAGGCAAGCTCATTCCCTTTTTGGTAGTGGGACTCATTCTCTTTACCTTAGGACTCACCGTGATGTATGTAGTCTATGGTATCTTCCCCGCAGGAAATCTACTCACCTTGTATGCCTTTGCCACAATGTATCTCATTGCGATTCTCGGCTTCGGACTTCTGGTCTCCACCTATGCCGATTCACAGTTGCAAGCTATGTTTATCGCCTATTTCTTTATAATGATATTCCTTTTGATGAGTGGTTTCCTCACCAGTGTAGACAGTATGCCCGCGTGGAGTCAACAGGTGAGTAATGCTATTCCGGTAACCCATTTTGTGAATGCTGTTCGCTTAATTGTGCTCAAAGGTAGTAGTTTTGAGCAGTTACACATAGAGTTTTTGTATCTTGTAGGATTTGCTGTGCTACTCAATAGTTGGGCTATTTGGAATTATAAGAAGACAAGCTAACATAATCCCTCATATAACCTCATATAATACAAGAGTTCCATCAAGAGTACTAATCTTATTGTACTCAATGATGGAACTTATCATTTTAATATTTTAGGAGAACAGATTAGTCTCTTCTCGACATAAGTATTCTCAATATATACCAGAAAAGTAGCATAATAGAAGAGAACAACTGCAAGGCTGCCCCTACGTATTGGTCTGTGCTGTATACATTTTTGATGTTGTAAGTTTCATATAGTATACCGCCTGCTGCCAAAGCAACCATTGCTACTGAGAACCAAAGTCCTAAATCGAAACCAAAGATAGCTCCTGCCACAATAAGTCCTAAGGCTACAAAACCTCCTATTACCAATATGCTACGCAAGAACGAAAAGTCTACACGGGTGAGGAATACCACGGCTGTAAGTCCGCCAAACAAAGCAAGTGTAATAATACCAGCTTGCGAAAGGATAGCCGTACCATCAGTAAAGTACATCGCCAAAAAGATTATTGGCATAAAGATAACAGCTTCAAGTAACACATAAAGTCCTAAGCCCATATATTGGGTATTCTTATCTTGTGCTTGCGTCCATTTGCTGGCAAGGATTGAGCCTAACCAAAAGCCTCCCAAAATCAATAGCCATACCCATTTGCCACTTACCATAGAGATGATAAGGCTTTCTGGTACTACATTTAGCAAAATAGCTTCTACAGCTATAAATGCCAAGAGTGCCATTGCTACGTGTGAGTAAGTTTTGCGGTAAAAGGTAGCTTGTGCCTCATTAGTAGCATAGCTTACTATTTGAGGTGATTGATAGTTAGTGTTGTAGCTGTCGTAATTTGAATTATATCCCATATGTTTAATTAAAAATGTTTGTGTTCATATATCAAAAACTTTGCCAAAAAGTCTATTGGCAGAGGTTGCTGTAGCTTTTTGGCAAAGTTATCAGGTGGGTAAATACTACTATAAAGTATTTACGTTGTTAAGGTCTTCAAACGCTTTTTTCAAACGAGTAACAAATGTCTTTTCGCCTTCACGAAGCCATACACGTGGGTCGTAGTATTTCTTGTTAGGCGCTTCGGGACCTTCTGGGTTACCTATTTGTCCTTGCAAGTAAGCTGATTTGGCTTTCATATAGTCGCGAACACCTTCAGTGAAAGCGTATTGCAAGTCAGTATCAATATTCATTTTGATTACACCATAAGAAATAGCCTCGCGGATTTCTTCGAGGGTAGAGCCTGAACCACCGTGGAATACGAGGTCAAGTGCGTTGTGAGGCAAATTGTATTTCTTTGAAACGTAGTCTTGTGAATTTCTTAAAATTTTTGGTGTCAATTTCACATTGCCAGGTTTGTACACCCCGTGAACGTTACCAAAAGCAGCTGCAATGGTGAATTGTGAGCTAATTTTAGAAAGTTCTTCGTAAGCGTAAGCTACGTCTTCTGGTTGTGTGAAGAGCCTGCTACTATCTACGTGTGAGTTGTCTACCCCGTCTTCTTCACCACCGGTCATACCGAGTTCTATTTCCAAAGTCATATCCATTTTGCTCATACGTTCAAGATAACGTTTGCAAGTTTCAATATTTTCTTTGATAGGCTCTTCCGATAGGTCAATCATATGTGAGCTGAACAATGGTTTACCTGTTTCTTTGAAGTGTTTTTCTGATGCTTCAAGCATACCGTCAAGCCAAGGAAGTAATTTTTTAGCGCAGTGGTCAGTGTGCAAAATGATAGATGCTCCGTAGGCTTCTGCCAATTGGTGAACGTGTTTAGCACCTGCTACCGCTCCGAGAACTGAAGCGCGTTGGTTGTCGTTATTCAATCCTTTACCAGCCATAAACTGAGCACCACCGTTAGAAAATTGGATAATCATTGGGGCATTTACAGCTACTGAAGTTTCTAATGCAGCGTTGATAGAGTTTGAACTGATAACGTTGGCTGCAGGAAGAGCAAAGCCTTTTTCTTTAGCGTATTTAAATACTTCTTGTACTTCTTTTCCAAGAATTACGCCTTTTTTAATGTTATGTGCCATTCTTTAATATAATTAATTTTAGTTTTCAGAATTACTCATTATGTCATAATTGACGGCAAAGATACGATTTTCTCATATACCTTCAAAATAAATCTTATATTTTTTAGTTCAAATAATCAAAATTACTTCGTGTTTTTCACCACTTATCTTCGACTTATATTTGGTTTAGATGTTCCCTTTCTTCGTTCATTGTTCGTCTTTTGTTCGTTCTTTGTTCGTTCTTTGTTCGTTCTTTGTTCGTTCTTTGTTCGTCTTTTGTTCGTTCATTGTTCGTTCATTGTTCGTTCATTGTTCGTTTTGTTCGTCTTTTCTCTATCTGCCCGTGCGGCTCGCACTGTGCTACGACTGCCTGTGCGACTCGTACCTTTAACGCTTCATTTTTCACTAAATTGCTTCCCCATACTTATCAAAATACTTCACAGAGATTTTTTTCCCGTCAAAGCTAATATTTTCAAGCTCTTTCGCTATCTCACTACCTTTGCCTACAATGATGATTCTGAAGTTTTCTAATAGAAAATAGCTATTAGCAACTCGCTGTACGTCTTCTTTGGTTACTGCATTGATGTTCGCAATATAGTTCTTGTAAAAATCTTCGGGTAGGTTGCGCACTTTTATATTAATAGCGTAATTGGCAATCGTCTGCGGACGCTCGGTAGCTAGTACAAACTGACCTAAGTACTGTGCTTTGGCTTGTGCCAACTTTTCTTCACTCACTACACTAGTTTGTATGCGCTTCACTTCTTTGAGTATCTCCCTAATAGCAGGTGCTGTTACGGCATTCCCTACTTTGGTCTTGATGCTGAAATTGCCTTTTGTCCATTTATCCGTTTTGAAAGTAGAAAAAGCTCCATAAGTATAGCCGTGTTCTTCCCGCAAATTCATATTGATATAACTGCCAAAATCTCCACCTAAAATACTGTTAGCTACCAATAGAGGGAAGTAATCAGGGTGCGACATTTTTAGGTCGATGAGGTTCGTAACCCTTATTTCCGATTGTACCGCGCTGGGTAAGTCTATAAAGTTGATTTGTGTTTCACTTACATTCTCAGGAATATATAAGGCAGGAGCTTCTTCTGAAAAAGGTTGCCAATTAGCGAAATGTTCGTTTAGCAAAGTAATTACCTCTTCGGGGTTTACATCACCTGTAACAACCAAATAGGCGTTGTTAGGTACAAAACGTTTGCGGTAATAGTTAGTTACATCGTCTAAGGTGAGAGCAGCGATGTGAGCTTCGGTAATGTATTCGCCGTAAGGGTGAGCCGTACTGTAGCGCAAGGTTTGCTGTACGCGCTTCATAATCACTTCGGCATTACTCTCATTGGCACGAATACTTTGGATAATGCGTGCTTTTTCTTTTTCCATATCCTCTCCGGTGAAGTTAGGGTGCAGGGCAGCATCGGCAATGAGAGCCAACACACGCGGGAAATACTTAGAGAGTACTTGGGCATAAACGCCATTAGAAGCGATAGAGAGAGTCGCTGCGAGATAGTCTATTTCCTCATTAAAATCGTCTTTACTGATAGAGGTAGAGCCATTGCCCGCCATTAGCGAAATAAGGTCAGAAATCCCTTTCTTTTCTTTTTCTAATTCCGGACATTCGTCTAACGAAAGACGAATTCCCACTTGAGGAAGTTTATGGTTCTCCACAATAAGGAGAGTGAGCCCGTTCGGGAAGGTATGAGTAACAGGTATCCCTAAATTAATGATAGGAGCAGCTCCTGGGGTGGGTTGTATAGAGCGGTCTATATGTGTCATTTTTGTTTACTTATAGATTTGAAGGTAAATAATTGAGGTCTAAACGTTGGTTTTTGTCCAAATACTTGCGTGCAGCCTCTCTGATATCCTCTCGGGTAATAGTGCGATAGTGGTCTATAGCCTTGTTAATAAGGTTAGTGTCTTTGTAGAAAGTATAGTTATCTGCCAAAGAGAGGGCAATTCCTTCCATATGGCTATTTTGAGCCACAAAGTTAGCCTCTATCTGGTTTTGTAACTTTTCATATTCTCGCTCACTGATGAGTTCGGTTTGTAGTCTTGTAATTTCTTCGTCCATTTCTTGTGCCAAAGTTTCCAAACTCACACCGTCCATAGGAAGTGCTCCCATTATATAAACGCCATAATCTTCTTGAGCGTCCGAAAAAGCCAATACCTGCAAAGCTGTTTGATGCTCGTCTATCATCTTTTTGTAGAGGCGAGCGCTTTTGCCGTCAGTGAGAATGTTAGAAAGCAAGTCGATAGTAAACGAATCTTTGTCCGTCATTGCGGGAGTGCGATAGGCATATAGTTTCAGTGGGATTTGTATATTAGGGTCATATTCGGTTACCTCAATAGTTTCAGTGATAGGAGCTTCTTCTATTTTGTTGCGTTGTATAGCATCACCCGTATTAGGAATAGTCGCAAAGTATTGTTCTATCCATTCTTTGGTCGGTACCGTATCGAAATCGCCTGCCACCACCAGTACAGCGTTGTTAGGGTTGTAAAACTTCTTCTTAAATGCGATAAACTCCTCTAAGCTCGCAGCGTCTAAATGTTCCACTTTTCCAATTACTGTTCCCGAATAAGGGTGTTTTTTAAAAAGGTACGGATTGATAACCGAGCGGTACATTATCCTACCGTAAGGTGTATTGTCTATACGTTGGTTTTTCTCTTCTTTTACCACTGAATTTTGAGTCCTTACTCCAATCTCATTGATAACAGGGTGCAACATACGTTCAGCTTCCATCCACAAGCCTAATTGCAAATTGTTAGACGGGAAGACTTCATAATAATAAGTTTTGTCCTGCGTAGTGAAAGCATTGTTATGTCCGCCATTTGCCGATACAATATCAAACCATTTGGCACGTGCTATATGCTGAGTGCCTTCAAAAAGGAGATGCTCAAAAAAGTGGGCAAAGCCAGTGCGGGTAGGGTCTTCGTCTTTGGCACCTACGTGATACATTACTCCTATGGTAACCACAGGAGCTGAGTTATCTCGGTGAAGAATCACGTGTAGTCCATTAGAGAGGTCGTATTCTTCAAAAATGAGAGATTGAGCCATAGTTAATTTGTCGATTTGTCGATGAGATAATTAGCAAAAAAACTTTGCTAAAGTCTGTATGGCTTTAGCAAAGTTGTTCAATATGAAAAAAGTATTTGTTATAAATTCGCGTTGATAAGTTCTTTTACCTTAGCATCTGATGGTTTAGGTGCACTAATGCTAATGATTTTACCATTCTTCACTAACATAAAACGAGGAATACCGCTTAGGTCGTAGTTATCTATGAAATCGCGGTTCATACTTAGGTTAGTATATAGTTGGATACCACTTAGCTTCTCACGTTGTACGGCAGCTTTCCAAGCCTCTTTGTCTTGGTCTACTGAAATACTTACAAAAGTAACAGGTTTGCCTTTGTATGCTTCTTGCAAAGCCTTCATACTTGGTATTTCTTTTATACAAGGTTTACACCAAGTTGCCCAAACGTCGATGTAAAGCAATTTGTCTTTAAGACTTTCATAAGATACTGGTTTACCATTCAAATCTTCAGCTGTAAAAGGAGGAAAATCTGTGCCAGGTTTTAGCCTTTCAAGTACCGCTATACGTCTGTCTAACTCTTTTAAGGCGGCAGTGTCTTTCACGTTTTCTTTGATACTTTTAATGAGTTCAGCATTTTCTTCAGGAGTGTTAGCTACTGAAACTCCACTGATAAAATAACGAGTAAGGTCTGCTTTAATATTTTTAGATTTCAGACCTTTTACGTGTGCGATGAGTTTACCCCAAGGGTTTTCGTCGTTTTCGTTATCTTGAAACTTATCGAATAGTTTATTAGTAACTAATTCTTTGTAAGCTCTGTAGGTATTATAATCTTCAGCGATATCATAATCTATCTTAGCTAGCTCATCAGCAAACTCTTTAGGAAGTGCTACCTCTTCTTGAGTGAGTTTTTGGTGTGCATTTTGGTAAATAGATTTTAGGTAAAGCATTTCGTAGTTAATAGCCTTTTCCTCTTTTTTAACGAAGTCTTTAGAGAGGTTCTTGGTGTTTTTCAAAAGGTCAGTATACTTTTTGCTATACTCATTTACGGCTGTTTTAAATTCTGCAGGTGCTTTAACTAAAAGTTGTTGCATACCACCACTTTTCTGAATTTCCATTGTAAGGTCAGCTTTTTTGTGCAAATAAGCATTTGCAAGCGTATCTTTGCCCGAGAATTTTATTTCTAAAGGCATCTTAGTGAGGTCGATATTAACCCCAAGTTCGTCACCTTGCTCTAAATACAACGGAATTTCTATTCCCTGAGGATTGAAAATAGTATAGTAATTAGAAGGTACGCGAAGCGTGTCTTGAAAAGTACCATCGGGTTTGATATGCAATGGCTGGTCTACTTCACCACCTATTATCTTCAGCTCCAAAGGAATCCCATTAGTGCCTTCTACTTTTCCTGAAAGCACTATATAATCAGCTCGTTTACTACAAGCTACAAAGCCTATTGCGGCTAACGACAAAATAAATAGTCTTTTCATCATCATTTGAAAAATATAATTAGGTGGCAAAGATAAGAATATTTTTTAGTAAACAAGCACTTTCTTCCTATTTTTTTCTATTGTAATTTATGCAAAATAAATCTTTCTAACTAAAAACTGAGAATGATAATCTCATTTATATAAAATTACTATTCTTTAAGATGTTGAATATTAAACTTATAAATACTCTTTGTATAACAATCGTCCAAGGTTTGTATAGGCTAAGGGTAGGGCATAGGTAAGCATAATTTTTTTCTTTCTTACACTGTTTTCAATTTTTTAACGTACATTTGCGCCGTTTTTTAAAACAATACAAATATAAATATGCAAATAGAAGTATTAAAATCTAAAATTCACCGCGTTAAGGTTACAGGTGCCGATTTAGATTATATCGGTAGCATTACCATTGACGAAGATTTGTTGGAGGCAGCTCAAATGATTGAGGGAGAAAAGGTGTCGATTGTAGATGTTAATAATGGTGAACGTTTCGAAACTTATATTATTAAAGGAAAGAGAAAATCAGGTGCTATTGTACTGAATGGTCCTGCTGCTCGTAAAGTGCAAAAAGGTGATATCATCATCATCATATCCTACGCTTTAATGGATTTTGAAGAAGCTAAAACTTTTAAACCTTCTATTATCTTCCCTGATGAAACAACCAACCTAATCGAATGAAAAAGTTCTTAAAGATAGCCCTTCCTATATTCGTAGGCGTTTTCTTGTGTTGGTATGCTTATCGCCAATTTAACGAAGAGCAGTTTGTCCAAATAAAACACACATTTCTAAACGCCGATTACTTCTATATCATTTTGGCTGTATTTTTAGGATTTTTAAGCGATCTTTCTCGAGCCATACGTTGGCATTTGTTGCTAAAACCTTTGGGTTACCGCACAGCTTTCTTACATAGAGCAATGGCTGTGTTCATTGGTTATTTGGTGAATGTAACCATACCGCGTTCAGGCGAGGTCTCTCGTGCGTTAGTAGTAAGCAATTACGACGGAGTCCCTTTCGAGAAATCATTAGGCACTATCATCTCCGAACGAATTATCGACCTGCTTTTACTTTTCCTATTCACTATGCTTGCTTTCATTCTCCAATTCGAGGTTATAAGCAACTTTCTTCTTTCCAAAATCCCTTTCCAAAAACTAATGTGGTTGATGGGTATAGGAGGTTTTTCGTTTATAGTTTTTTTGTATTTCATTTATACTTCAGATAAACCTTTTTTTATCAAGGTAAAAGTCTTTTTAAACGGAATAAAGGAAGGAATCCTATCAGTCGTAAAAATAAAACATAGAACACTATTTCTTTTTCATACTCTTTTTATTTGGGCAATGTACTTTTTGATGTTCTATATTCCGTTTTTTGCCCTACCCGAAACCACACATATCAGTTTGCCCAATGTGCTTACAGCCTTTGTAGTGGGTAGTTTTGCAATGACCTTCACCAATGCAGGCTTTGGTTCTTATCCCTTTTTTATTGCCGAAGTACTATTTTTGTTTGGAGTAGCTACTCCTGTGGGTACAGCCTTTGGTTGGATTGTATGGACATCACAATTTGCTATGACGCTCTTATTGGGTAGCCTTTCATTCTTCTTTCTTCCCTTGTTGAAGAAGCATAATCCGTAGATTTTTTTCTTATTAAGGTAAATAAAACAAGGTTATCAAAACAGCTTTTGATAACCTTGTTTTATATTTTATGCTTGTTCTTAATTTTTTAAATACAAATCAATAAGCCCTTCTGGAGTTTTTACAATAATTTTCTTGTGGGCTCTATCTATCTTCTCAATAAACTCATCAGCCATAGGAATAAGTATCTCATTTCCGTTCTCATTCTCAATTTCAAATAACGCTTGAGAAGTACTGTCGTTTATTCCAACTATTTTCCCTACTACTCCGTAGTGCACATCTTCCACCTGAAACCCTATCACTTCGTGGTAATAAAACTTATTCCCCGATAGTTTAGGCAATACCGCAAGAGGTAAATATACTTTGTGTCTCAATAGAGCTTCTGCATCAGCCTCAGTTTCTATCTCTTCAAACTTCACGCGCAATAAATCCGACTTGTGTAAAGTGCTCTTTTCAATAAAAAAAGGAACCAGATTATTGCCTAAGGCAATAAATACTGATTCCATTTCTTCATACATTTCAGGGTCGTCGGAATCTAACTTGATTAGCACCTCGCCCTTAAAACTAAACTTCGACACAATTGTTCCTATATAAAAACAATCTTTTAAAGTCATAGGGTTATGCCTCAGTTTTGTTATTTTCTTCCGCAGGAGCTTCAGCTTCCGTAGCTTCTGTAACCTCTTCGGTTGCTTCAGCTACAGCAGCGTTCTTGCGTTTCTCATTAGCTTCTTTTTCAGCGTCCAAAGCCTTTGCTTTTGCTTCTGCTTTCTCTTTAGCTAATTTTTGTTCTTTTGTAGATATTTTGTTAGCTTTCTCTTCTACCCAAGCATTGAACTTAGCCTCTACTTGTTCTTCGGTCAAAGCTCCTTTGGCAACTCCACCAAGCAAGTGGTATTTAAGCAATACCCCTTTGTAAGAAAGAATACGACGTGCTGTGTCACTAGGTTGTGCTCCGTTTTTCAACCATTTTACAGCTGCATCTACATCTATTTCAATCTGAGCAGGATTGCTAACAGGATTGTAAGTTCCTAACTTTTCAAGGAATTTACCATCTCTTTTTGCACGTGAATTAGCAGCTACAATCCAATAGAAAGGCTTGCCTTTTTTTCCGTGACGTTGTAATCTAATTTTTACTGGCATAAAAAATTTAATTAGTGAGGTTCACGACCTCGTTATTAATTCGGGCGCAAAAGTAATAAATTTTTTCATATTCACAACGTTCTTACATAAAAAAGTTTTACTTTTGCATTCTGAATTCGTAATAGCAGCTCTCTATTACCTTTGAACAAACTATGAAAATATCATTTAAAAACGACTATTCCGAAGGGGCTCACCCTTCTATTTTAAACCGAATGTTAGAAAGCAACCTCGAACAACAACAAGGATATGGTTGCGATACTTATACTAATAAAGCAAAAGCTCTTATTGCCGAAAAACTAAATAATCCTCAAAGTAAAATATATTTCGTAAGCGGAGGTACACAAGCCAATCTCTTAGCATTAGGAGCAATGTTACGTCCTTATGAAAGCGTTATTACTTGCGAAACCTCTCATATTTGCGATAGCGAAACAGGTGCTATCGAAGCTACCGGACATAAAATACACATAACCCCTGCAATAAATGGCAAAATACAACTTGATGATATTCGTGAAGTAGCAACTTGTTACACCAATTTTCCTCATCAAGTAGTGCCTCGATTAGTATACATTTCCAATGCTACCGAATTAGGCTCTATCTATACGCTTCAAGAATTAAAAGATTTATACCACCTGTGTCAAGAACTGAACCTCTTACTCTATATCGATGGAGCGCGTTTAGCTCACGCTCTCAATGCTTCTGGCAATGATATTACTTGGGAAGATTTAGCTCGTTATACCGATGCTTTCTATATAGGAGCTACTAAAAATGGAGCAATAATGGGAGAAGCAATTGTTTTAAACAATCCTGAACTTCAATTGGGCTTTGAGTACCATATCAAACAAAAAGGGGCTTTACTTGCCAAAGGAAGGTTTCTCGGCATACAGTTCTTGGAGCTTTTCCAAAATAATTTATTTAATGAATTAGCCCTTCACGCAAATGCTCAAGCTAAACGTATTCAAGACGCTTTTATAGAAAAAGGAGTACACTTCTTGTCGCATACTCCTACTAATCAGGTGTTCCCTATTCTCACTAATGAGCAAGTAGCTCTTCTCCAAAAGCAATTCGATTTTTATATATGGAAGAAAGTCGATGAAACCCATACTGCCATACGTCTTATCACTTCTTGGGCTACTAAACCAGAAAATGTAGATACTCTTATTAACGTTATTAAAAAACTATAGCTTTTTATATGCAATAAGATTTTACTGCCTCTACAAAAGCAATAGCGTTTTCTACGGGCACATTAGGTAAGATACCGTGTCCTAAGTTAGCGATATAATGGTCTTTTCCAAAAGCATCTATCATCTCTTTCACCTTCTGTTTGATTTCGGCAGGAGGTGCTAAGAGTCGTGAGGGGTCGAAGTTACCTTGTAATACTTTTTTACCTCTTGTAAGTTCGCGCGCTATTTCAGGGGCGCACGTCCAGTCTACGCCCAAAGCAGCTGCATTAGAAGTTGCCATTTCAGGCAAAGCATACCAACAGCCTTTCGCGAAGACAATCACTTTGGTAAAAGGAGCAAGAGCTTCTACTATTTGGTTGAGGTATTGCCACGAGAATGTGCGATAGTCGTCAGGAGCTAACACTCCTCCCCAGCTATCAAAAAGCTGTACGACATCTACCCCTGCTTTTACTTTTTCTTTCAGGTAAAGAATCGTTGTGTCAGTAATCTTTTGCAATAAACTGTGTGCTACCGAAGGCTGCGTAAAACAAAGCTCCTTAGCCGTCGAAAAATCACGTGAACCTGAGCCTTCCACCGCATAACAGAAAATCGTCCAAGGCGAACCCGCAAAGCCAATTAAGGGCACACGATTGTTCAGCATTTGCTTAGTGAGCTTTACTGCCTCCATTACGTAGCCCAAATGCTCTTCAATATTAGGCACAATTACTTGTTCCACATCTTTAGCTGTACGGATAGGCTTAGGCAACCACGGTCCCACGCCTTTTTTCATTTCTACTTCTATATTCATAGCCTGAGGCACTACCAATATATCCGAAAACAATATCGCAGCATCTACCCCTACTATATCTACCGGTTGTACGGTGATTTCCGCAGCCAGCTCCGGTGTCTGACAGCGCGTAAAGAAGTCGTATTTATCGCGTAAAGCTCTAAATTCGGGCAAATAGCGTCCTGCTTGACGCATCATCCACACAGGCGGTCGTTCAGTAACCTCACCGCTGAGTACTCTCAAGAATAAGTCGTTTTGTATCATATTTTAATTTACATAAAGAAGACTGCCCAAGAACAAAGTTCATTGGACAGTCGTTATAAAAGGAATAATAACTTTTAAATGCTTTTGATAATAGTAACAAAATCATCAGCTTTAAGGGCAGCCCCACCTATGAGTCCGCCATCTACATCTTCTTTTGCAAAGATTTCTTTTGCATTATCCGGTTTTACACTACCTCCATACAAGATAGATACTTTATCAGCAACCCCTTTGCCGTATTTGTCAGCAATAGTTTTACGAATAAAGTGGTGAATTTCTTGTGCTTGGTCAGGAGTAGCGGTTTCGCCTGTACCAATAGCCCATACAGGTTCGTAAGCCAATACAATATGTTGCCAAGCCTCAGCAGGCAAGTGGAACAAACCATTTTTGATTTGGCTACCTACCACATCAAAGTGCTTATTAGCTTTGCGGTCAGCTAACTCTTCACCAATACAGAACACTACACGCATATTGTGTTTAAGGGCTGTGTTCACTTTTTTAGCTAAACTCTCATCAGTTTCGTTAAAGTAAGCACGGCGCTCAGAGTGTCCTAAAATAGTAGTTTTTACCCCAATACTGCTTAACATTTCAGCCGAAATCTCTCCCGTGTAAGCACCGTTTTCAGCAAAGTGCATATTTTGCGCAATTACTTCGATGTGGCTACCTTTTACTGCTTCTACAGCTGGAATAAGGTTTACAAAGGTAGGGGCAATCATTACCTCAGCATTTGTTTGAGGTACTTTTTTTAATAGGTCGGAAATAAGTGCTAACGACTTGTTAAGGTCGTTGTTCATTTTCCAGTTCCCTGCTACAATTTTTTTTCTCATATAATGAACTTTTTATTTTCTAACTTCTCGGCAAAGATATAAATAATTTACCAATTAGCAAAATTACTGATGAACACTACTAACGAATTACCTAATTAGCTAATTTATATTGTTTCTAATAGAATATTGCCATATCTTTGCCTCGTCTTTTAAAAGCGATTGCTTTTCAAGCACAAAGTTGAACCATAAAGATTATTTAATTTAGAATTATTTTTGTCGGTAAGCGATGGGAATCTGCTTACCGGCTTTTTTATACGTTAAAGCGGAAGTGCATAATATCGCCGTCTTTCACGATATATTCTTTACCTTCCACGCGCATTTTACCAGCTTCTTTTACTTTAGCTTCACTGCCATAAGTAATAAAATCATTATAAGCGATTACCTCAGCACGAATAAATCCTTTCTCAAAATCGGTGTGAATTACCCCTGCGGCTTGAGGGGCAGTGTCTCCTTGATGAATCGTCCACGCGCGCACTTCTTTTACCCCTGCGGTGAAATAAGTTTGTAGGTTCAGCAGGTGATAAGCTGCACGAATCAGTTTAGAGGCTCCTGGTTCTTCTAAACCTATATCCTCCAAGAACATTTGGCGTTCTTCGTAACTTTCCAATTCGGTGATGTCAGCTTCAGTGGCTACTGCCAATACAATCACTTCGGCATCTTCATCCTTTACGGCATCTTTCACTTGTTCCACATAAGCGTTCCCATTTTTAGCCGATTTTTCATCTACATTGCACACATATAGCACAGGCTTGGTAGTGAGCAGTTGGAAGCTGTCCAGCAATTCTTTTTCTTCATCGCTTACTTGCACGGCACGAGCCGAAACACCCGTGAGCAAAGCCTCCTTTACACGGTTGAGCAAATCCATTTCTTTCGCCGCTTTCTTATCGCCTGCTTTCGCTGCACGCGTTACTTTTTCCAAGCGTTTTTCAACCGTTTCAAGGTCTTTTAACTGCAATTCTATATCAATAGTTTCTTTATCGCGTATAGGGTCTACACTTCCATCAACGTGAACAATGTTGTCATTCTCAAAACAACGCAATACGTGAATAATCGCATTACACTCACGTATATTTCCCAAAAATTGGTTACCCAAACCTTCGCCTTTACTGGCGCCTTTCACCAGTCCAGCTATGTCTACAATCTCTACCGTTGCAGGCATTACACGCTCAGGTTTTACAAGGCTTTCGAGTTTCTCTAAACGGGGGTCAGGTACGTTTACAACACCCAAGTTGGGCTCTATAGTACAAAAAGGGAAGTTAGCACTCTGTGCTTTAGCATTTGATAAACAATTAAATAAAGTAGACTTCCCCACGTTGGGCAGTCCTACAATTCCTGCTTTCATATATATTTATTGTATAATTTTAGGGTACAAAAGTACGGTAAATAACAATAATGACAAATATTCTAATAATACTATTTTATCAATGAGGTAATTTCTTAATACTTCTCCTGTATTCCATCACTATCTCGTCAATTACTTCTTTTACGCTTTGCACCTGGGTAATGAGACTCGCTACTTGCCCTATTTCTAATTCGCCTTGTTCTACGTCTCCTTCAAACATTCCTTGTTTGGTACGGCGATTACCTACTAAGGCTTTAAGGTTTTCGACAGTAGCTTGTTGAGTGTTGTAGAGCTCTTTTACTTCCTTATAAAAGCCGTTTTTAAGCAAACGTACAGGGGCTAATTCCTTTAACGTAAGTTCTGTATCACCTTCGCCAGCGGCTACTACTCTTTCTTTAAAATTAGGGTGTACAGAAGCCTCGGTAGTAGCTACGAACCTGCTGCCTATCTGTACCCCTTCGGCACCTAAGGCAAGAGCAGCAAGCATTCCGCTACCTGTAGCAATTCCCCCTGCAGCAATGAGAGGAATATTTAATACTTTGCGCACAGCAGGAATGAGCACCATTGTGCTAGTCTCTTCACGTCCGTTGTGACCGCCCGCTTCAAAGCCCTCAGCTACCACAGCATCTACGCCGGCAACTTGGGCTTTAAGGGCAAACTTACTACTGCTCACTACGTGAGCTACTTTTATGCCTTCTTTTTGTAATAAAGATGTATAGGTAGCAGGATTTCCTGCCGAAGTAAATACAATTTTTACCCCTTCACGCAAAATCACTTCAATAGCTTTGTCCATTTCGGGGTACATAATAGGAATATTCACCCCAAAAGGTTTATCGGTAGCCGCTTTACACTTACGTATGTGTTCTGCAAGGGTTTCGGGGTGCATAGAGCCTGCGCCCAATAGTCCTAAACCGCCTGCATTGCTCACTGCTGAAGCCAATCGCCAACCACTTGCCCATATCATTCCTCCTTGAATAATAGGATATTGAATGTTAAAAAGTTCTGTAATACGTGTTTTCATTGTCTACAATTTAAGATTGTTATTCTCGTCGAACGCCTAAAGTAATCAAAGTAAATTTTTGTCTCATACTATTGATTTGTTATAAGTTCTTTTTCTTTTTTAGGTACTTTGGCGAGTACTTCTTCGTAAGAATGTTGTACCATTTCTTCAATAAGAGTAGGAGGGAGGCTCTCTACCAAAACTGTATTCCAAAGTTTTTTGTTTAAGTGATAGCCTGCTACAATCTTTTCAGGGTATTGCTCACGAAGCTCCAAAGCGCGCTCAGGGTTGCATTTGAGACTTGCCCTCAAAGGGACGCATTCTAAATTCGTAAGCACGAATATCCTCCCACAAATGCGAAAAGCCAAAATGTCCTCGCCGAAAGGCATATCTTCAGTAGTATGTGGTAAGGACAAACAAAAATCTCTGAAAGTTTCTAAGTTCATTGTTTTAAGTAAGAGATAAAAGGGTTGCCTATGATTCAAGACAACCCTTTATTTTATACATTCATTTGCTAATTTACAAATATACTAATCAATTAAGCTTTTGAGGTAAGTGATTTGAAGAATACAAATCCAAAACCTAGGGTAAGCATACAGTGGAATGGGAACATACCAAAGTCGTTAAGACGAACGGCACTGTATAATCCAAAGAGGAAATACAACATTAGTAAGAATTCTACTATCATATTAGGCGATAGTTTGGTATTGATGTATTTGTTGTTTTTCCAGCTATCGGAGAGTGCATTGATATTGAATTTAGGGGTACGCACAAACTCACTGCGTTTACCTGTGTGTCCTTCGAGTACTGCAACAGTGTTATGGAAAGAGAAACCTAAGGCTACTGAGAAGAACGTTACAAACAGTTTGATGTAGTTTAAAAAGTCGTCGAAGGTCTTTCCTTGCAGGTTCTTATAAGTAAACCAATAGCAAATAAACAAGATAACAGTACTAATGATAAAGAAACTAGTAATGTGGAAAATCCACGCTAAATGTCCGTATTGGTTTTTGATGTACAACATAGGGATACTAAGAACTGATACCACAAATACCCATAAGAACATAGAGCTATTGAGGAGGTGCATTACCCCGTGAAATTTGGTTTTCCAACCTATGTTTTTAGCTGCTAATACACGGCTTACTGTTTTACGGAAGTTCTCAGCCCCTCCTTTGTTCCAACGGAACTGTTGAGAGCGTGCTGCTGAAATAACTACTGGAAGCTCGGCAGGCGTTTCTACATCTTCCAAATATTTGAATTTCCAATTTTTTAATTGAGCACGATAACTAAGGTCGAGGTCTTCGGTAAGGGTGTCGCCTTCCCAGTTACCTGCATCGTAAATGCACGCTTTACGCCAAATACCTGCTGTACCGTTGAAGTTAATGAAATATCCTTTAGAATTACGCCCTACTTGTTCAAGAGTGAAATGGACATCAAGAGCGAGAGCTTGTATTTTAGTAAGGATAGAATAATTGCGGTTGATGTGCCCCCAGCGAGTTTGCACTACGCCTATTTCAGGGTCTTTGAAGTATACTACCGTACGTTTGAGCCAATCGGGTTGAGGCATAAAGTCGGCATCAAAGATGGCAACAAAATCACCTTTGGCAATAGCTAATCCTTCTTTAAGAGCACCTGCCTTAAAGCCTTCGCGATTGGTGCGACGAATGTGCTTAATATCCAAGCCTGTAGCTTGTAGTTCTTTTATGATTTCAGCGGTTTCAGCTACTGATTCGTCGGTAGAGTCGTCGAGCACTTGAATTTCGAGTTTGGTACGAGGATACTCCAATTTTGCGATATTTTCGAGCAAACGACGTACTACATACTTCTCGTTGTAAAGTGGTAGCTGGATGGTTACGTACGGAATCTCCTTAGGGTCAAGCAAGTTAAACTTAGGAGCCTCGTCGTTTTGTTTGCGATGTTTGAGATAGTTCAGTAGCAAACTAAGCATTGAAAGGCTATATAAGAAAATGCCTACTAATGCTGTACAATAGATAATAATAATCGCGTAATTGATAATTGTTGCCATAAATTATTGTTTTATGTTCTTTCTTTTAGATTTTGCAAATGTACGTGTTTTTTTGAAAACACCAAGCAAAAAAGAAATTATTTTTTAAGAAATCTCTCTTTTTTCTAAACTAATAAACTGTATATCAATAATTAGCTTTGAAGTTGTTTTATGACTGTACGCACAGATATAAAACCAATTTCTTCTTCTCGAATATCTTTAAGAGCTATCCACCGGAGCTCTTTTATTTCATCGGGGGCTACAATATGTACTTCTTCGGCTTTGAGTTCGCATTCAAAAAAGATATCCATAGTGCGGTAGGGTACATTTTTGTACAGATAATTATTGGGGTAGGTGGTGATAAAGCGCAGTTGCTCAGGTTTGATGATGAGTCCCATTTCTTCTTTTACTTCGCGACAAGCTGCTTCTTGAGCCGTTTCGTTGGGGTCGATAAAACCACCTGGGAGGTCGAGTTTTCCTTTGTCGGGGTTCATATTGCGGACTGTAAATAGTATTTTATCTTTATGCTTAAACACTACTGCTACCGCGGCGGCAATATTGTGGAAATAGGTAAAACCGCAATCGTGGCACAAAAAGCGCACGTTATTAGGAAATTCGATGTTTGTAGAAGTACAATTCGGGCAATGTTTAAATATGCTTTCCATAGTTTTTGGGTATTTTCTAAAATTAGGTGAATGTTGAGATAACAGATTTTTAAGGTTAGAAAAATATTCTGATAACCTATCTTGGACAAACCTTATACGAATCTTGGACGAATCTTGGACGATAGCTATACCTGTGGTATCACTGTATAAGGGGTGTTTTGTAGAAAAATCTTCTACATCTTATAGAGATTCGCTTATAAAAATAACTTTTTGTACTTGTTGTCTTTTTTTATTAGGCGACAAATGTACTAAATTTTGTTATCTGAAAAAAATAATTTGTAAAAATAGTTTTTAATTGTTTTTTTAGTTGTACCTTTGCAGAGAAATTAAAAGCGTAATTCTATGGATATATTACTCAAGTCGGCAAAGATTATTGATGAAGAGAGTGCCTATCACGGTGCTGTAAAAGATATTTTAATTTCAGATGGGGTTATTAAGCAGATATCCAATCATATTGCTGCCGAAGGGGTAGATAAGGTGCTGGAAAACACTTGTATATCACAAGGTTGGACGGATAGCAGTGTTTGCTTTGGCGAACCAGGCTTTGAAGAGCGGGAGACCTTAGAGAATGGAATGCTTACGGCACAGAGAAGTGGTTTTACACACGTGCTCGTTAATCCGCTTACTCACCCCGTAGCCGACAACAAGCAAGCTGTAATGTATATCAAAGAAAAAACGAAGCATTTTGCTACTACCGCTCACCCTATTGGGGCACTGACCGTAGAAAGCAAGGGGGAATTTCTTGCCGAGCTTTACGATATGCAAAATGGAGGTGCTGTGGCTTTTGGCGATTATAAGAAGCCCATACACAACAGCAACCTGCTGAAAATAGCCTTGCAATATACACAGCCTTTCGGTGGTATTGTTATTTCTTTTCCTAACGATGCTAAAATTATGGGTAAAGGTGTGGTGAATGAGCATATAGAAGGCACACGATTAGGACTAAAAGGCATTCCTGCTTTGGCTGAAGAACTGTGTGTAGCGCGTGATTTGGCTATATTAGAATACGCAGGGGGGAAGTTACATATTCCTACTATATCCACAGCAAAATCGGTAGCGCTTATTGAGGAGGCAAAAAACAAAGGATTGGACGTGACTTGTAGCGTAGCTATCCATAATATTCAGTTTACTGACGAGGTTTTAGAAGGGTTTGATACTAATTACAAGGTGTTGCCCCCTTTGCGCGATACTGAAAATGTGAAGGAACTAAGAGACGCCTTACAAAGAGGAGCGATAGACTTTGTTACCTCTGACCATAATCCGTTGGACATAGAACTCAAATTTAAAGAGTTTGATCTTGCCTCGTTTGGAACTATTGGGCTGGAGAATGTGTGGGGTGTGCTGAGTCAGTATACAACTGTTGAAAGAGCGGTAACACTGCTTACCTCGGCGCGCAAACGTTTCGGGATACCTACTGCACCCATAGCTGAAAATACAGAAGCTGATGTTACTATCTTTACTCCCGAAGGAGAGACTGTTTTTACAAAAGAGATGATATTATCGGCTTCGAAGAATAGTGCTTTTATAGGTGCGACGATGAAAGGAAAAGTATTGGGGATTATTGCCCACAGACAAGCAATATTGAACGGTGGAGTTTAAGAAATGTCTTACCTTTCTTATAGGGAGCTTGATTTTATTATTTACAAACTGTTACTTTAAAACAAAGAAAAAAACAATGGAAACACATAAAAAACTACCTTTAGAATACGTAATTCGCGAGCCACAGGTAAGGACTAAACGTTCGCCTGTAATATTTATGTTGCACGGTTATGGGAGCAATGAGGAAGACCTTTTCTCCTTTGCCGATGAATTACCCAAAGAATACACGATTATATCATTGCGTGCGCCTTATAATTTAACCTCATTTGGTTATGCGTGGTATATGATTAACTTTGATGAAGACCAAGCCTATTGGAGCGATAATGAGCAGGCTATTGAATCGCGTGAATTAATAATGAGATGTATTGATGAGGCTTGTAAGGTATATGATTTGGATACGAGAAACATAAACCTCTTAGGATTCAGTCAGGGAAGTATATTGAGTATGGCTATTGCGATATCTTATCCTAAGAAAATACGCAGAGTAATAGCACTGAGTGGTTACTTAAATGAGGATATCTTGAAAGACGGATATAAGAAAGAGAACCATTCGGCTACGCACTTTTACGTATCGCACGGCACCAGTGACCAAGTAATACCTGTGGAATGGGACAGGAAAACACCTGAGTTTTTAAAATCGATAGGGGCTAAATGCACTTATGAAGAGTTTCCGATAGGGCACGGTGTATCACCACAAAACTTCTATTCATTCCGTGAATGGCTTAGTAAATATTGATTTATGGACAAAGCAGCACTTAAATCAAAATATAATATATTCAAGCAAAAGGCTTATATTATTATCTATGGGACGAATACACGCTTAGGTAAACTATTTGACCTTGTGCTGTTGTCGCTCATTACTATCAGTGTGATAATGGTAATGCTTGAAACCGTAAAGGGTGTTGACCACTATTTGCACGGTTTGTTGGTGTTTATGGAGTGGGTGATAACCGTTTTCTTCTCGCTTGAATATATCTTGCGCATTATTACCAATAAAAAGCCTTATAAATATATTTTTAGTATGTATGGCATTATAGACCTCATTGCTATTTTGCCGATGTACATATCGTTCTTCGCTCCTGGTGCAAAGGCAATATCAGTAGTGAGGGCTCTGCGCTTATTGCGTATTTTCCGTATCTTGGATTTAGCGAGTTTTATGAAGCAAGGGGAGGAGCTGAAAATGGCTTTGCGCACTAGCCGAGACAAAATTCTTATCTTCATTTATTTCATATCGGTGATTTGTATACTCTTAGGGTCAGTAATGTATGTAGTGGAAGGACACCAGAACGGGTTTAGCAGTATCCCACGCGGTGTTTACTGGTGTATTGTAACAATGACTACCGTAGGCTTTGGAGATATAGCTCCGCAAACTACATTGGGACAGCTGATAGCTTCGTTTGTAATGATATTGGGTTATGGCGTTATTGCGGTACCTACGGGTATTGTTACTGCTGAATATACCCATATGAAAAAGAAACAATCTTTTGAGGAGAACAAAAAGCAACACAAAGAGAATGAGGTTGCTGGAAAATTGGTTTGCAAACAATGTTCTTTTGACAAACATTTGCAGGGGGCTAAATATTGTAGCCAATGTGGTGGTGAGTTAATACTCCAAAAGAACAATCACGATGAAGCATAAAAAAATACTTTTGAGTGTGGTAGGACCTACTGCTATTGGGAAAACGCGAATGGCTATAGCCTTAGCACAACACTTCGGTACTGAAATCATCTCTTGCGACTCACGTCAGTTTTTTAAGGAGCTTTCTATAGGCACAGCTGTTCCTTCGCCCTATGAATTGGCTCAGGCAAAGCACCATTTCATTCAGCATAAATCTATTTTTGAGCCTTATTCGGTAGGTGATTTTGAGCGCGATGCTATTAGCTTGCTCAACACACTTTTTAGAACTCACGATGTGGTAGTAATGGTGGGAGGAAGTGGGCTTTATGCCAATGCAGTGCTCAGTGGGTTAGATGATTTTCCTGAAACCGATGAACAGATAAGAAAAGAGCTGAATGCGCAGTATAAAGCAGAAGGTATTGTTTTTTTGCAACAAAAGCTAAAAACTTTAGACCCTGTGCAATACGAGAAAATAGATACAAATAATCCGCAACGAATGATACGCGCCTTAGAAGTGTGTATGGTAGCAGGGAAGCCTTATTCGTCTTTTTTAAACAAAAAAGAAACGGTGAGAGAC
The DNA here is from genome assembly GCF_000318315.2 of Capnocytophaga sp. oral taxon 324 str. F0483. NCBI lineage: Bacteria > Pseudomonadati > Bacteroidota > Flavobacteriia > Flavobacteriales > Flavobacteriaceae > Capnocytophaga > Capnocytophaga sp. oral taxon 324. The sequence continues at coordinate 160,409 of NZ_KB291508.1, forward strand.
TTTGAGAGCATACAAGTAGGACTTACGGCAGAACGAGAGGTGCTTTACAATCGCATTGATGAGCGAGTAGAGCAAATGCTTGAAGGTGGGTTGCTTATAGAAGCACAAGATATGTTTCGGCACAAGGAACTCAATGCCTTGCAGACAGTAGGCTACAAGGAGTTATTTGCTTTTTTTGAAGGGAAGACCTCGTTTGGCTTTGCGATAGAGGAAATTAAGAAGAACACTCGTCGATTTGCTAAGCGACAATTTACATGGTTTCACAAAGATAGTTCTATACATTGGTTTGATTACAGGACAACGGTGGAGGAAGTTCTTCAGAAAACTACAATGCAGAAATACCAATAATACCGAAGTAATACCACAATACCAGAGATGCTAATAATACCAGAAATGCCAATAATACCAAATTAATGACAGTGCGAGGTCGTAGCACGACAGGCAGGTGCGAGCCGCACAGGCAGTCGTAGCACGACGGGCAGATAGAGAAAAGACGAACAAAGAACGAAGGAAAGGCGAAGTTAAAACAAACCTAAGAAGGAGGATAGAGAAAGATATTTTGAAGTAAAAAAGGTACGTTTGATTTGAGGAATGATAGAAGTATTGTAAAAAATATTATCTTTGCCCCGAAATTTGTAATTGATAACTAATGGAAAAATTGATTTTATTAGCTTTTGCACTACTGGCATTGCAATCTTGTAGTGTAACAAATACCTTTACATTTCATAAAGATGCTACCATTTCTACCGATATGGCAGTAGATATGAGTGAAATGCTTGCTATGCAAGCGAAGGCAAAACAAGGAGAAAACAGTTTGAAAAACGTGAATATGCCCGAATTTCCAAAAGAATGGCAATCGGTTTACGACTTTCAAAAAACAGTAGAAAAGGATAGCATTCCTGCTGATAAAGCTGAATTGCTGAAACGTGCAGCTATTAAAGGACTTTTTAAAGACAATAAGGAAGTAGGTTTTCAGGTTAGGTTCGACCATTTTGCGCCTGAAGAATACGCTTCTATCACCGCCGCTATTGGTAGAGGGACACGCAATAACAACCCTCTGAGTATTTCGGCTTTTAAATGGGACGGCAAGGAGTTGCGCATCAATATCGCTGCTTTGGAACAAAATACAGATGATGAAGAGCAAGCAGAGCGCGTAACACAGATGAAGAAGATGTTTAATATTGATATCAATAATACGCTTGTATTCGAGGGCAAAATAAAGAAGATAAAAGGCAAACACCCTTATATTGAGAAAATAGATGCTCATACCGTGAAAATTGATTTAAAAGCCGCTGATGGCAAAAAGAAAAAGAGACGCGATAAAGAGATTACAATCGTTATCAAATAGTTCTTATCTCTTACCATTTAACTATTATTTAAAATGTTATATTATTTATTAGAATATCTTGAAAAATATTACGACTTTCCAGGATCGGGGCTTTATAAATACTTATCGTTTCGAGCAGGCTTGGCTTTAATGCTTTCCTTGCTTATTTCTACCATCTATGGGAAGCGTATTATTCGCCTCCTACAACGCAAACAGATAGGCGAAACGGTGCGAGACTTGGGGCTTACGGGGCAGAATGAGAAAGCAGGCACTCCTACTATGGGGGGGATTATCATTATTCTTGCTACGCTTATACCTGTACTGCTGTTGGCTAAGTTAGATAACGTATATACCCTATTGCTACTCATCACTACTGTGTGGATGGGAGCCATTGGCTTTATCGACGATTATATCAAGACTTTCCGCAAGAATAAAGACGGACTGAAAGGACGTTTTAAAATATTAGGACAAATAGGCTTAGGAATTATCGTAGGGGCGACGCTCTATTTTAATGATAATGTAACTATTAAGAGTGAGAAAACAGGTATTGGACGAACACGTACTGAAGTAGTAGCAGAAACAGCCACAGAGAATTTTGTTCCAGAAGTGAAATCGACGAAAACTACTATTCCGTTTGTGAAGAATAACGAGTTTGATTATGCTGACCTCATTGCGTGGGCAGGAGATAATTATCATCATTATGTGTGGCTGGTATTTATTCCTATTGTGATTCTTATTGTTACAGCGGTTTCTAACGGAGCGAACCTTACTGATGGTATAGACGGATTGGCAGCGGGAAGCTCGGCTATTATAGTCCTGACATTAGGGTTATTTGCGTGGATTTCGGGTAACATTATTTTCTCGGAATACTTAAACATTATGTATATCCCAAGAGTAGGGGAGATGACGGTATTCATAGCCGCTTTTGCAGGAGCTTTGGTGGGCTTTTTGTGGTATAATACCTATCCTGCCCAAGTGTTTATGGGCGATACAGGAAGTTTAACCATAGGCGGGATTATAGCTGTAATAGCCATAGCAGTACGCAAAGAACTTTTGTTGCCTGTGCTCTGTGGTATCTTCCTCATTGAAAACTTATCGGTGATATTGCAAGTGGTTTACTTTAAATATACGAAGAAAAAGTATGGTGAAGGTAGACGTATCTTCTTGATGTCGCCTTTACATCACCATTACCAAAAGAAGGGGTATCACGAGAGTAAAATAGTGATGCGCTTTCTTATTGTAGGGATTTTCTTAGCGGTGATTAGCATTGTAACGCTGAAATTGAGATAAGAGCTCAATTAAAAGCTTGGGTATATTGGAGAATAGAAATGTGAAAAGCGCCTAAATAATCTGATTATTTAGGCGCTTGACTTTTATATTGATGTTATTGCGTCTTTGAGTTGAGCTAAGGCTTGCCTTACCACACTACGCGGACAAGCTAAATTGATGCGCATATAGCCATTGCCTTCTTCACCATAAATACTACCGTCATTTAAGGCTAAGTGCGCCCTATTAGTACATAGAGCGACTATATCTTTTTGGTTGAGCTGTAACGCACTGAAATCAATAAACACTAAATAAGAGGCTTGAGGTATGATGACTTTTAGTTGAGGTATGTTTTCCTTGATATAACTTACCACTTCATCAATATTACCTTGAACGTAGGTGAGCATTTGTTGTAACCATTCTTCGCCTTTGTTATAGGCTGCTACAACGGTATTAAAAGCAAAGACATTGCCAGCAGCCAATTCGTTCCCTTCTACATAGCTCTCGAAGCGACGACGCAGGGTAGGATTAGCAATTACCGCATAAGAGGTAGCTAAGCCTGCCATATTAAAAGCCTTGCTGGGAGATGCAAATACAACGGAGTTCTGTTTAGCTTCTTCGCTTACTGAGGCAAACGGAATGTGCTCGTAGGGAAGTAAGGTAAGGTCGGCGTGGATTTCGTCAGCTACTATTGTTACGTTGTTCTGAGCACAGATAGTTGCTACTTTTTCGAGTTCTTCGCGCGTCCATACACGTCCGCCAGGGTTATGAGGGTGACAGAAGAGGAAGAGTTTACAGCCTTTTATCTTTTTTTCAAAGAGTTTAAAATTGATATAATATTGCCCATCTTTCAGCTCTAATGGACAGTTTACTAATTCGCGATGGTTATTGCGGATTACCTGAGCAAAAGGATTATATACAGGTTGCTGAATCATCACCTTTTCACCACGCTGAGTAAATGCCTGTACTGCCATTGCCAAAGCTGGTACTACCCCAGGTACAAATGAAATCATTTCTTTGGTAATCGTCCACTTATGACGGCGTTTTTGCCAACTGATAATGGCTTCATACCAACTTTCGGGTTTCGCTGTGTAGCCAAACACTTCACATTCCATACGTTTTTTCATCACTTCCACTATGAAAGGAGGTGTTTTAAAATCCATATCGGCTACCCACATAGGAAGCAAATCGGTGCGTCCCCAGCGGGGGGCTAATGCCTCTAACTTGAGAGCATCGGTGTGTTTTCTGCAAACTACTTCGTCAAAATTATAATTCACTTTTTAATAATTAATGTTTAATGGTTAATGATTAATATGTTACGTGTTATCGGATATCTATTAGGAAACTCTTACTATTTGGGCACCGAGGGCTTTGAGTCGTCCGTCGATGTTTTCGTAACCACGGTCTATTTGTTCTATATTGTAAATGGTAGACGTGCCTTTGGCTGAAAGAGCTGCAATAAGCAAGGCTATACCGGCACGAATATCAGGCGAGGTCATTAGGGTTGCGCGCAAAGGAGAACGGAAATCATTACCGATAACGGTAGCGCGGTGAGGGTCGCATAGTATAATTTTAGCGCCCATATCTATGAGTTTATCAATAAAAAATAGCCTACTCTCAAACATCTTTTGGTGAATAAGCACTTCCCCACGTGCTTGGGTAGCGACTACCAGCACGATACTGAGTAGGTCGGGGGTAAAACCAGGCCAAGGGGCATCGGCTACTGTTAGGATAGAGCCATCGATATAATTTTGGATTTCATAGCCGTTAGTATGAGCGGGGATATGAATATCGTCGTTTTTCTTTTCGAAGGTAATACCTAATTTCTGGAAGATAGTAGGCATAATACCCAAATGCTCCCAGCCTACATTCTTAATGGTAATTTCACTGCGGGTCATAGCAGCTAAGCCTATCCAACTACCTATTTCAATCATATCGGGGAGGATAGTGTGTGTACAACCCTCCAAGCGTTCTACCCCGTTGATAGTAACGAGGTTGGAACCGATACCTTGTATATCGGCTCCCATAGCGTTGAGCATATGGCAGAGTTGTTGTACATAGGGCTCGCAAGCTGCGTTATAAATAGTTGTAGTGCCTTCGGCTAATACGGAAGCCATAATAATATTGGCAGTACCTGTAATAGAGGCTTCTTCTAAAAGCATATAGCTTCCTTTTAGTTTCTCGGCTACTACGCTATAAGTAAAATTATTCTCATCATATTCGAAGTGGGCACCTAATTTGATAAACCCATCGAAGTGGGTGTCGAGGCGACGGCGACCTATTTTATCACCTCCCGGTTTAGGAATATAGCCTACTCCAAAACGCGTGAGCAGAGGACCTACTATCATAATAGAACCTCGCAGGGCTTGCCCTTCGGTATGAAAAGACTCAGACTTTAAATAGTCTATATTGATATCGTCGGCTTGAAAGCTATAAGTACCTTTCCCGAGCTTTTGGATTTTGACTCCTAAATTCTCGAGCAAAGAAATCAGTTTATTCACATCTTGAATATCGGGAATGTTGTGAATGGTAACTTTTTGGTCGGTGAGTAAAACCGCACAAAGTACTTGTAGTGCTTCGTTTTTAGCTCCTTGTGGTGTAATACTTCCTTTGAGGGTATGTCCACCTTCTATTTTAAAAACGCCCATTGTTATTTTTTTTATTTGTTGAGAATATTCTTTTAGCTTGCTGAGGTTGCGGTTGAGGAGTGCGTTTAGTTAGATTTTGTTTCGTACGGATAAGGTCACGACTATTAGTAAGGTCTTCGTTAGCCTTTCTCAAATCAATTTGCCCGTTACTCAGTTCGTATAGATGTTCAAAAACCACGCTATCGTCTACGCTTTCTTTATTCCAAGTGAGGAAGCATTTCTTCATATGGTTAGCGATAGAATACTCTAAAGCTTCACGTAGGTCGCCTTTTTCCCAATTTACGCAAGTGTTTATCATACGAATAATTACGTTGCCGTAGAAGCGGTAGCGGGGATGTGCTTGAGGATACCTAAGTCTTTCGGGATGTTTATGAAGTGTGGAAGGCGTGGGTTTTTCATAAGGAGAATCGACGTCTAACTGAAAATCGGACATTATAAAGAGCTGGTCCCAAAGTTTATGTTGAAAATCAGGGACGTCGCGCAAGTGAGGAAATAAGTTTCCCATTACGGCGACGATACTTCGAGCCGTTTTATTACGTGTATCGCGGTCTTTAAGGAGTACCGCTTTTTCTATCATTTTTTGGATGTGTCGCCCGTATTCGGGGATGATTAAGTGAGGGCGTTCGGTGTTATATTCTAAGGTCGTCATAATGATAATATTCCTTTTACTTTACCAGCTTCTTTGTAATAGGCAATTACCTCATCGGGGTTTTTAACGGTAAGGCTTACCGAAACACCTGTGTACTTATCGTTAGACGATGGACGTGTGGTGATTTCGGCATCGGTATTTTTAAATACCTCTTTGAGCTGATTGAGTTTGGCTTCATCAGTAGGTATTACGAATTTATAGAGATAACGAGTTGGGAAGAGTGAAGTCTCGATGAGTTCATTCTTTAAGCGCTCGTAAAATTCGGCTAATTCTTGTTCTGTTTTCATTGAGTTGATTACTAATATTCGTATTCTGTGGTTTCTTCTAACTTACCGTTAGAGTCGTATTTTTTAATTTCTCTTATATTACCCTGTGCATTGTATTGGTATTCCCTGCGATATTCGCTAATAGAATCCTCTTTGCCTTCTTCTTTTGAAATGTGTCTCATTAAGGTAAGACAATTTTTAGAGATAAACTCTTCGGGGTAGAGCAAGTCGCCTAAATGACCATAAGCTTGATTGGGTTTATCGTTGTATTGATACTCCCAAATTTCGGCAGTTCGAGTGAATTTTTGTTCACTTTTCAACTTATTCCAATGGCTGTCGAAAGTAATTGTTTCAGTATGTCCGCCTACAATAGCAGCTGAAACAGTAGTGCCTGTATAAGTGTAGTTTGTTTCTCTAACACTTGGTTTAGGGTCTATGTATTGTTGCGTAGAGTAAATGTACTTTATGAGCTTACCTTCAGGGTCGTAAGAATAGTTATGAGTATTCGTTCTTACGCCTCCCTCTACAATTTTAATCTTTTCTACCAATCTTTTATTTTCAAAGCGGTAAGTTTCTTTCTCATCAAGTATAGTGCGCCCCTTACGTGAGGTGGTGATTTCGGTAGGGTAACCATTAGCATCGTACTTGTAATCAATGATATAAGTAGTAACATTTCCGTTTTCTAAATCAGTTACTTTCTGAATAGATTTAGTAACCTTACCATTGACAATAGTAGACTCAGCAACCAATTGCTTTTTTCTTAAATGCTGGGTAGTAGTTACAATGCGAGGATATACCCCCACAGTAGGTTCAGGAGCTGGCTTGGGTTCTAAAGTAACGGGAGGCTTCTTGTCGTCAGGAGCCTCGTTGTCATTTTTACTACACGCAGTCAAGCAAGCGGTAACTAATAGGGAAAGAATTATTCTTTTCATTTTTTTGAAATTAAAAACTTGGTGCAAATATACGAAATAAATTTTAATTAACAATTATTTAATGCCAATAATACTAATAATGCCAGAAATACCGATAATTAACTTTGCCAGTGGAAAATGAGGAAATGAGGAAATGAGGAAATGAGGAAATGAGGAAATGGGTAGTGATAAAAATGGTTTTTTGACAGGTGAGACTTGTCAGACAAATTGGATAGGTCAGAGAGAGCGAAAGAAAACGGAGAATTTCAGAAGAGGGTTGGGAGAGATTTTGGAGAAAAAAGGCTATGAGGAGGGTGGGG
>NZ_KB291508.1:167815-189315 GCF_000318315.2 Capnocytophaga sp. oral taxon 324 str. F0483
ATCTTGGACGATTGGTATAGAAAGGGTGTGTAAATAGTTGATTCATAATATTATATAACAGTACTAAAAATGGTAAAAACGGGGTTTCGAGGCGAAAGAAAAGGGAAGAGGCACTAGGCCTTAGGCCATAGGCACTAGGGGGAGTGTGACGGAAAAGGAGAAGTGTAGCGAGGAAAAAGCGAAAGAAACCTCTCCCTTTACACATACCCAGCTGTCGCTGGCTACCTCAGAGAGGGGGAATGTGGCGAGGGAAAAGTAAAGGTAAAATAAAAGAGGAAGAGATACAAGCTATTTGATTTTTTATTATCTTTGCGTGTTATAACTAAATAAAACAGTGATGAAAAGAATATTATTAGCGAGTACTTCTACTGTATATGGGGGTACTTATCTTTCTTATTTACAAGATGAATTGATTGATTTCTTTACAGGAATTGACGAAATATTGTTTGTGCCTTATGCACGCCCCAGTGGTATTACGCACGATGAATATACTCAGATTGCGCAACAGTTTTTCAATAGAGTAGGGAAGAGGATAGTGGGCTTACACACATTCGCTGACCCTAAAAAGGCTATTAGGCAGGCAAAAGCGATTTTTACAGGCGGAGGGAATACCTTCGTGCTGGTAAATCAGTTGTACGGATTGGAAGTGATGGACGTATTGCGTGAAGCAGTAGAAAATGGGACGCTTTATATGGGAACAAGCGCAGGGAGCAATATCGCTGGACAGACAATGCAGACTACTAATGATATGCCTATTGTTTACCCGCCTTCGTTTAAAACCTTAGGGCTTGTGCCTTTTAATATCAACCCTCATTACCTTGACCCAGACCCCCAAAGTAAACACAAGGGAGAAACTCGCGAAACGCGAATTAAGGAATTCCACGTTTTTAACGATACTCCTGTGATAGGTTTGCGAGAAGGTAGTTGGCTACGTGTGGAAGATGAGAAGGTTAGCCTTAAAGGCGATTTGACGGCTAGAATCTTCCTAAAAGGGCAAGAACCTTACGAAAGTACGGAAATTTTGTTGTAGGCAATGGGAGGAATGTACTACACTTATAATCAGGTTGTTATACAAGAGGTTTGACGAAAAAGAAGATTAGAAGGGAATATTTTTACGAAGAAAAAGTGTTATTTATTTTTGTAAATCAATTTTTTGTAATACTTTTGAGCCGTAAAAACACTTATTAAACATTTAATTATGAAATTTTACTTTTGTTTTTTAGCCTTATCATTGGCACTTGTAGCGTGTAACGACAATGGTAACCAACTCACTCCTGAGCAGAAAGAAGCAAAATTGCAACATAAGTTGGACTCAATAGCTGAAATAAAATTCTCGGAAATAGTGAAGGAAGACGTAGACTCTTATCCTATTTTTAGGGGGGTATGTGATACAGCAACGACGAAGATAGGACAGAAAGAATGTTTTGAGAGGACTTTTACAACCCTTTTTCAAGAGCGTTTGAAAAAAGCCCCTTATGAAGTAACAGAGCCTGTTACCGACCGTGTATTACTGAATATAAAAGTGGATAATACAGGTAAAATAGTGCTTATAGGTATAGAAGCCAATGATAAGACAAAAGAATTACTAAGTACTGATAGTGAAACCTTTGAAGACTCATTACGCGCTAATTTATCGGCGCTCTCAGAGCAAGATGCTATCGTACCAGCTACCAAGAACGGACTGAACGTGAGTACGCAATTTAATTTGCCTATTGAAATTAACGTTAAATAATTAGTCGTAGCTTTTGGAACGCATTATTTTAGGTATCGACCCAGGCACTACTATTATGGGGTTTGGGCTTATTCAGGTGGAAAGAGATACTATGAAGCTCTTACAGCTAAATGAGCTTCAACTTAGTAAATACAGCAATCACTACTTAAAACTAAGTGTGATTTTTAATCGCACTTTGGAGCTGATAGATACCTATAAGCCTGATGAATTGGCTATTGAGGCGCCCTTCTTTGGCAAGAATGTACAATCGATGTTGAAACTCGGAAGAGCGCAGGGAGTGGCGATGGCAGCAGGGCTATCGCGTGAAATTCCTATTACTGAATACGAACCTAAAAAGGTGAAAATGGCTATTACGGGTAATGGTAGTGCCTCCAAGGAACAAGTAGCCAAAATGCTTCAACAACTTCTGAATATAAAAGAACTCCCCAAACACTTTGACGCAACCGACGGTCTGGCGGTGGCTGTTTGTCACTTTTTTAACGGTGGCAAGTCGCAAAAACAACAAAGTTATAGTGGTTGGGACGCTTTTGTAAAACAAAATCAAGACCGTATAGGTTAAAAAATACTTCATTTTGTATAGCTTATACATTCATATTCCCTTTTGTAGGCGTGCTTGTTATTATTGTGATTTCCATTTTTCGACTACTCTGAAAAGAAAAGGAGAAATGGTAAATGCCCTTTGTGAGGAACTCATTTTGCGCAAAGGGGAAGCCGTAGGTAGTGAGTTACAGACTATCTACTTAGGAGGAGGGACGCCCAGTATCCTTTCGTATGACGAATTACAACAACTTTTTCGCACTATCTTCACACATTACAAGGTAAATACCACAGCTGAAATTACCTTAGAAGCTAATCCTGATGACTTTTTTAGAACTACTTGTCCCGAGCAATTTTTGAAACAATTACGCTCTTTGGGTATCAATAGGCTCAGTTTAGGAGTGCAGTCGTTTTTTGAAGAGGACTTGCGATTGATGAACAGAGTGCATACAGTAAGCCAAGTAGAGACTTTATTACAGATAGCTCCACAGTATTTTAATAATATCACGATTGATTTGATTTACGGCATTCCCCAAATGAGTGAGGAACGCTGGCAGAAGAATATCAATAAGGCACTGTCTTTCGATATTCCGCATATCTCAGCCTATGCGCTTACGGTAGAAGAAAAAACAGCTTTGCACAAGTTTATTGCGACGGGTAAAATCGCACCAATAAGCGATGAGCAGGCTTACACTCACTTTCAAATGTTGATAGATACTCTGGAAGCAGAGGGGTTTATACAATACGAGTTTTCAAACTTTGGCAAAGAAGGGTATTTTAGCAGGAATAACACGGCTTATTGGTTTGGCAAGCCCTATATGGGAATAGGTCCTTCAGCCCACAGTTTTAACGGGAAGGAGCGTAGTTGGAATATCGCTCATAACATTAAGTATATACAACAAATACAGCAGGGGATTTTGCCACAGGAAAAAGAAGAACTTACCCTTAATAACCGATATAACGAACTCATCATCACGCGTATACGCACGATGGTAGGGATTGATTTAGAAGAAGTGAGAACAGTATTTGGGGAAAGTTACCGCCAATATTTGTTACAACAAGCACAGAAGTACCTTGCCGATGAGCTTTTAGTTATAGAAGAAAACCATCTGAAAGTAACGCGCAAAGGCAGATTCCTCTCAGATGGTATAGCTTCGGATTTATTTAGGGTGGATGACCTCACTTAGTGGTTTGAAGGTAGGGTTTAGATTCCCGTCGATATGGTATTCCAAAAGTAGGTCACCCCACAATTCACCATCAGTAAATTCACAAATCACCCATTTTTCATTCAGTATTCTTATTTTATTAAACAAGAACTTCCCATTGCTTTCAGATTTGATGTAAGGGTTTTTAGTATCCTTTACATTCATCTCCATTAAAGCATTGACAACAATTTGTGAAGGATTGTCAATTTTCAAATCTTCGAAATACTGTTGTGCTAACTCGTTTGTTTCGAGACTGAAATTAAGCGCTTCGATGCGTTGTTCATCGAGTTTCTTGATAGAATCGGTGAGTTTTGAAATCTTCTCAGCTGATTCTTTCATCGCTGTAACATTTGCATTGCTATCTGTTTGGTTGCAACCAGCTAAAAAGGCAAAGGCTCCTAAAAGCGTAATAAAAATTCGTTTATTCATTATGATAAGGTTTTTGTTCGCTTAGATTTAGCACTTTTACTTTGGGTTTTCGTCGCAAGTAAGCGTGCAAAAGGTGACGGTTTGTTAATGAATTGGGTAAAGGAGTGATGAGGTTTTGTAACATCTCTAATTGAGTAAGCTGGAAATTCAGATTAAAGAAGGCATAGCCTTGAATATTGCCATCGACTACTAAAATAATGCTTTTCTCGCCTATTACTCTACCTTTATCTACAATAGCTACGTTTCGGTGCACAAGTCCGTATTTTGAAAGCACCTCAGAGGCGCGTGTGTTATACTCCTCTACGGTTTCGTTATTGAAATCTACTTCGTTTAAATGGTACTCTTCAGTGATTTGATTTAAAAAGTGCTCGGCTTGTTCTTTGGTTTCAAAAGTAGTGATAATTTCGTTTTGAGTGGATAATAATTCTATTGAAAAACAAAGATATCCCTTAGTATTAAAGTGAGAAGTGAGTGCATAAGTGATATTTATTTCTTTTTCAGGATTTCGCCCATTGCTTTTTGGGAGGTTGAGGTGTATTTCTTCTAATCTTTTTAAAGTAGCGATGAGTTCATTGCCTGTTTCTTGATAAGTAACTCGATAAGTATGGCGTTGCAAGTATCTATCGCGTTTGGAAGGAGAAGTGAAGAGCCTGTTTACTTGCTGTTTAATATTTTTGTATTTCCCGATGTAAATGACCTTACCTTCTTCGTTATGCATATAAAAAATCCCTAATGTTTCAGGGAGAGTGTCAAGTATTTTCAGATGACGAGAAGCCATTTCTAAATGAATATCTTGCTTGACAGAGGTAGTAATGATATCCTTTTTGGTGTCCTTTTCGAGTAGGTATTTAAAGAGTTTTAGGGTAGCCAAGGCATCACCAGAAGCACGATGCCGGTCGCTTACAGGAATACCTAAGGAGCGCACTAACTTACCTAAACTATATGATTCTTTATTGGGAATGAGTCGCTCGGAGAGTTCTACGGTGCAGAGCGTTGTACGGACAAAGTCGTATCCTAAGCGGCGAAATTCAGTTTGCAAGATGCGGTAATCGAAGGCGGCATTATGACCTACGATAATGCAATCGGTGGTAATTTCGACAATGCGTTTGGCAACCTCATAGAATTTAGGGGCATTGCGCAACATTTTGTTGTTGATGCCTGTAAGTTTAGTAACGAACTCTTGAATGGGGCGTTCGGGGTTTATCAATGATATGAATTGGTCGGTTACTTCGTGCCCGTTGAACTGATAGATGGCGATATCGGTAATGCCCTCTTCGTTGTATTTACCTCCTGTGGTTTCTATGTCGAGTATTGCGTACAAATGTTTAGGTGTTAGGTTTTATGGATTAGGTATTAGAAAAGAAAAAAGCAAAGAGGAAGGAAGGTCTTACTCTTTGCTTTTATAAGTTTGTTTAACTGATTAGCGAACTTCTTTAATACGGGCTTTTTTACCAGTAAGTCCTCTAAAATAGTAAATGCGAGCACGTCTTACTTTACCTTTTTTGTTTACTTCAATTTTTTGAAGGGCAGGCATATTGATAGGGAAGATACGTTCTACACCTACGGTTCCTGACATTTTACGAATAGTAAAAGTAGCGGTTACGCCGTGACCTTTGCGTTGAATAACAACGCCTTTAAAAAACTGAGTACGTTTTTTATCACCCTCTTTAATCTCGTAATACACAGTGATAGTATCACCAGCAGAGAAATCGGGGAAGTCCTTTTTTTCGATAAAGTTGTCTTGTACGTACTTTAATAATGGTTCCATAAAAAATATAAATAATTATGTTATCAATGGGCAACATTCACGACTCTCGCCAGAGGTTACTCCAAATCGGGGGCAAAGGTAGTACTTTTTTTTGAATTAGCAAGATACCTGTAAAAGAAAAATTTTGCAATGAGCTAATGAGATGTGATAAGTTACTTAAAAAAGCAAATGTACTACTGGGGGTGCTAATACAGCGGTAAAGATGCCGTTAAAAATCATTCCTAAACTAGCATATACCGCGTATTTTTCACTTAGGTTGAACGCCGCCATAATACCCAAAGCGTGAGAAGCGGTACCTAATGAAATGCCTTTAGCCATAGGGCTTTTGATGCGGAACCAATTCAGGAAGGTAATACCAAAAAGATTCCCTAAGAAACCAGTGGTCATTACCGCCATTACTGTAATAGGTTCAATGCCATTGAGCATACGCGATACTTCCAACGCAATGGGGGTAGTAACCGATTTAGGGGCTAATGAAATGGCGATATCGTCTTCGAGCCCTAACCATTTGGCTACCAAACAAACTGTAAGTACCCCTACTAAGCTACCTACAAACTGAGAGAGCACTAAGGGTATCAGCTGTTTTCTTATCTTAGAGAGCTGTAAATAGAGAGGTACCCCCAAGGCTACAATAGAGGGTTTGAGCCAAAAATCGATATACTTACCGGCTTCTTCATATTTTTGAGGAGAAATACCAAAGATTATTAGATAAGAAATAAGCACTAAAACAGTGATTAATACGGGATTTAAAAAAACCGAATTATATTTGCGTTGCAAAAGTAATACCCCGTAATAGAGGATAAAAGTAATAGCCAAAAGGAAGGCTTCGTTTTCTACAAAAGGTTTCATTATTTTAATTTTTTACGGAAGAATTGATATACGTGACCAGTTATAACAATCACTACTACGGTACTGATAATAATAGAAAGGAAGATAGCTAAAAAGTTTTCACCTATCTGTTTAAAGTATGCCATAATGCCAATACTTGGGGGTACGAAAAACAATCCTAAATTAGAAATTAATAAATCTGAAAGAGCTTTTATAGACTGTAATTTCACCCAACCAAGCTCTAAAAATAGGGTGAGAAAGAGCATTCCTATGATACTTGAAGGAAAAGGAATGTGTGTGAGAGCAACGATGAGTTCTCCTAAGCCTAAACAGCCGAAAACGATTGCAAAATAACGTATTAACATAATAATTTTGTACTTAAAAAACGGTTGCAAAAGTACTATTTCTTTTTTTAATAGTGTTAAAAAAAATATAAAAATTTGCTTGTTATATATTTTTTTACCTACATTTGCGGAGTAAAAATCATAAGTTATGAGTAATAATTACGACAAACCTATTTTTATGGACTCAGCGTCCAATGGAACAGATGGAGGGCAATCGTATCCTTCATACCCCAATGATGATGACAGACCGAGAGGTGGTGTTTTATCGAAAATTTTAATTGCTATTTTGGCTTTGGTAGCAGGAGGCTTAGGTTATTATACCTATTCTCTTAACAAAAACAAAGAGGCAACGGAAGCAGATCTTAACTCTCAGAAAGAGCAAGTGCTTAAAGATTTGAACGCTTTGAAAGGAAGCTACGACAAAGTAGTGGACGATAACAAAAACGTGAATCAGGATTTGCTTGATGCGCGTGACAAGATTGGCAAGTACATCGATTCATTGCAGAATATGAAACTTAATGTTTCGGCATTGGCTCGTTTTAAAAACCAAGCGTTTGCTCTTGCCAAAGAGCGTGATTTCTTAATCAGAAAGAACGACTCATTGGCACGTGCCAACACTGCTATCAGAAAGGATTTAGACAGTGTGTCAGTAAAATTAGACGACACAAGTGCTAAAGCCGATTCACTTGCTCGCCAAGCCAATAGCTTAAAGAAAGTGGTAGAAGCTGGTTCTGCACTTCAAATTAGCAAACTTACAATAGAAGCTGTAAAAGGCACTAAGAACAAAATTACCGAAAGAGGTCGTGCAGCTGAGAAATTAAGAGTTTGCTTTACTGTAGGAGCTAACAGAATAGCAAAATCAGGCTCAAGATACTTCTATGTGAAAGTAGTTTCACCATCGGGAGTTACCTTAGGAGCTAACGACTCTACCTCAGAAGGAGAAAACACAGTGAATTATAGTACAGCTACTCACTTCATCTACGACAATAAGAATGTGGATGTGTGTGACTTTATCAGCAGAACAGGAAAAGAGTTTGATAAAGGCACTTATAAAGTAACTGTTTATGATGACCGCCTCAACGAAGTAGGTTCAGCAAATTTATTATTGAAATAGCAGTTTCTTAATATAAAAAATAAAAACAGTTCCATAAATAGTATGGAGCTGTTTTTTTTTGAACAATATTTGGAAGTACGCTACTTGTTTTGTACCTTTGCGACATCTTAACTAGAAATATACCAATCTTATGAGAACCAACTTATTAATTATGTTATTATTTTTAGGAACGCTACTCAAAGCACAACCTCAAGATGTATCAGTAGTGTTTCATAAACCAGCAAATCATTTTACTGAAAGTATCCCTATTGGGAATGGACGTTTAGGAGCAATGCTCTTTGGAAAGACTGATGTAGATAGAATTGTACTTAATGAAATCTCGTTGTGGTCAGGAGGGACACAAGAGGCTGATGACCCTAATGCACACAACTATCTGAAAGATATTCAGAAATTACTTTTACAAGGGAAAAACTTAGAAGCACAAGCACTCTTACAACAGCATTTTGTAGCCAAAGGGAAAGGCTCTTGTTTGGGACAAGGTGCTAACTGTAGCTATGGTTGTTATCAAGTATTGGCAGAACTGCTTTTAGATTGGAAAACCACGTCACCGATTCAAGATTACAAACGAGTATTACGCCTTGATGAAGCAATAGCTGTTACTTCGTTTAAACGAGATAATAACTCAATAGAACAAACAGCTTTTGCTGATTTTAAAAACGATGTGATATGGGTGAGAATAAAAGCTACCTCGCCGCTTAATTTAGATATTTCACTCTTCCGCAAAGAGAATGCTACGATTACCTATCAGAATAATAAAATCACTCTTAATGGTGTGTTACCCAACGATGGTAAAGAAGGAATGCACTTTGCATCGATAGTTGATGTACAAACTGATGGAAAGATAGAGAGTACTCATAAAGCTATTGCTATACAGTCGGCAAAAGAAATTACTTTAAGGATAAGTGCTGTAACTAATTATAACTTTAACAAGGGAGGGCTTTTGGATATTTCAGTAACTAAAAAAGCTAATGAGTACTTGCAAAAAGCCCCTATGAGTTTTGATAAAGCGAAAGCTGAGAGCAGTATTGTTTTTCAGCGATTGTTTAACCGCAATCGCTGGTATGGAAAAGCGAATGCCAATACGGAAGGTCTTACTACTTTTGAGCGATTAGGACGCTTTTATAAAGGTGAGCAAGATGCTTTATTACCTATTTTGTATTATAACTTTGGACGCTATTTGCTTATCTCTTCTTCACGTGAAGGGCTTTTGCCTGCCAATTTGCAAGGTTTATGGGCTGAAGAGTATCAAACGCCTTGGAATGGCGATTACCATTTAAACATCAATATACAGATGAATTATTGGCTTGCTGAGCCTACTAATTTGTCGCAGCTTACCGAACCTTTACAAAGGTTTACTAAAAACTTAGTACCCAATGGAAGCAAAACAGCAAAAGCCTATTACAATGCTAATGGGTGGGTGGCTCACGTTATTAGCAATCCTTGGTTTTATACTTCCCCAGGTGAATCGGCGACGTGGGGTTCTACTCTTACGGGAGGCGCTTGGTTATGCGAACATATTTGGCAACATTATCTCTTCACTAAAGATATTAACTTCCTAAGAGAGTATTACCCTGTGCTTAAAGAAGCTACAACCTTCTTTGAGAGTCTGCTTATTAAAGACCCCAAAACGGGTTATTGGGTAACAGCCCCTTCAAACTCTCCTGAAAATGCTTATGTATTACCAGAACTGAAAGACGGTAAAAAACAAATAGGAACTACTTGTGTGGCTCCTACTATGGATATGCAAATAGTGCGGGAACTATTTACTAATACAAGTGATGCAGCTAAGATATTAGGTTTAGACAGTAAGAAACGCACAGAGTGGGAACGTATCAGCAGAAATACAGTTCCTAATCGCATAGGTAAAAAAGGAGACCTTAACGAATGGCTTGACGATTGGGAAGATGCTGAACCACAACATAGGCACGTTTCTCATCTTTACGGCTTATACCCATATGATGAGATTACTCCTTGGGACACACCAGATTTAGCCAAAGCCGCTAAAAAGACATTAGAAATACGGGGTGATGCAGGTACGGGGTGGTCACGTGCGTGGAAGATAAACTTTTGGGCACGACTACAAGACGGCAATCACGCATTGCTTTTGTTGCGCCAATTATTACACCCTGTAAACCCCAATATAACTGATGGACAAGGAGGAGGCACTTATCCTAATTTGTTTTGTGCGCACCCTCCGTTTCAAATAGATGGGAACTTTGGGGGTACAGCGGGCATAGCTGAAATGCTCTTACAGAGTCACGGGAAGGGTAATGTTATTCGCTTTTTACCTGCTCTTCCTTCTCACCCCGATTGGGAAAACGGCGTTATGAAAGGTATGAGAGCTCGCAATGGTTTTGAAGTAAATTTTGAATGGCAACGATTCAAATTGGAGAAAGCTGAAATTACTTCGCTAAATGGAGGAGAATGCAGTGTGTTATTACCTGCCAATAAGAATGTTTATAGTAGAGGAAAGGCGATTGTAAAAGGAAGTAATAAAGATAAAGTGATAACGTTCAGAACAGAGAAGAACAAAACATATAATATTTATTAAAAGAGCTCAATAAAAGGAAAAGTGTCTGTACAAAAAGTTTTGTTTTGTGAGGGCGATTTGCCAATCGCCCCTACAATATAACTAAAAGAAATTGATTATTAAGGTAATCAACTTTGCCAAAGGTGCGAGCCACACAGGCAAAAACTTTGGCAAAGTGTAGCGACGCATAAAAGAAAAAGACGCACTAAGATTTTCTTAGTGCGTATTTTTTATTTGTATATCTATATCACGAGGTGAGCGTTGAGAGGGTGTTTTATGGCTTCCTCTTTATTTTGTGTAAAAGTCTACTATTTTGCGAATAGCACGTTCACACACGGGGCAGAAGCCTTTTGGTTCGTTAGATTTCATACGGCAGTCTTGTGCAGGACTGTAAATGCCTTTACTGGTGTAACCTCCTCCTTCGAAAGCACCTACAACATCTTTATATTTAGGAGTGCGAGGAGTAGGGATAGGAGTCTTCTTTTTTACCATATCCTTCCATTTGCTCTCAAAATTCACCAATGAGGTAATGTTTTCTTCCCAAGGTTCAATTTTAGTATTGTACATCTCTTGAAAAGTGGGATCCCAATCGTAGTAATATTCATCGGCGAGACCTACAAAACCGTGTCCGAACTCGTGTATGTATACCTTTTCAGAAAGGTTGTTATCAGCAGTGCCCAAATTTAGGTGATTGTAGAAACCACCGCCACCATAAGTTTCAGTATTTACTAAGATATAGAGTTGGTCGTAAGGGACTACTGAGGCAGCATCGGCTATTTCACAAATACTGTTGGTGGTGAGGTAGCGTTCTTGATTGAAAGTGTAGAAGGAAGAGTTAAATGCAGTGTTTTTAAAAATGTTCTTTCCAGGTACATCGGTGCCACTTTCTTGAGAAGGTACGGCTATGGCATATACATTGAAATTGTTTTTGAGCTTATCGAAAGGGGAAATGGTGAACATATAATCGGTCATACGTTGCGCATCGGCATAGAATTTCTCGGTTTCGGCTTGGGTGTATCCTTCTGCTAAGATGGCTATATCTACTTTTTTGGAAGCCTCACCATTATACAGTATTTTCTTCACAGGGAAGGCAACGGTCTTTTCTTCTTTTATAAAATAGTCGTTAGGGTCAATCTCACGAGAAGCAATCGTTTCGAAAACGCCTTCACGGTTTCGTTTATCGATGTGCAGAGACAGTTTCTTTTTAGGAAAAGGAATTTGCATAGCGTGATAAAAGAGTCGTTTTTCGGTCTTGGCTTCTTCGATTTCCATCCACTCATCGGCGAGGGAGTTGAAGCCTTTTGAGAAGACAAGAGTTTCGCCGTCGAATAGTTGAAGGCGCAGGTTTCCTAAGTTCGGAAAAACAAGGTGAGTATGCGAGCCTCCCCAATGAGGTTCACTTTTGAGCTGTTGAAAAATTACCTCTATACGCTGGGCATTGGCTAATAGATTAAAGTCGATTCTAAGGCTTCTGGAGCAATCGAAAACGGTATTATTTTGAGCGAAAGCGGACTGTACAATAAAAAAAACTAAAAATAAGTGTCTCATATTATAAATTTTTACTACATTTGCATATCCATTAACAATTTTCAATCTCAATAATAAGGCGAGAGTGAAGGAGGATACTATACAGAAAAATATACTATCTTATAGGTACCTTATACAAACCTTATACGAATCTTGGAAGATAGACGAAGGCATAATAAACCAATTTCGAACCTTACCTATCTATAAATCGAAGATAAGATAGAATAATATTCTGTTTTCACTAAATGAATTAGCAAAAACAACTTTATCAAAGGTATCCTTTCTATTGAGAAGCCAAAGGTACTAATAAAACTTTAAATACCAAAACAAAATGGAACATTTAGCTATTTTTAGAATGTCGGCGATGGGAGATGTAGCCATTAGTGTGCCGGTTGTAACAGCTTTTTCGGAGCAATATCCCGATGTAAAAATCACTTACCTCACGCGACCGTTATTTGCACCGATGTTTTCACATATTCCTAACTTGGAGGTATTCACTCCTGAAATTAATGGAAAACACAGTGGTTTATCGGGGCTGTACAAACTGTATAAGGAATTGATAGCAAAGGGAATTGACGGTGTGGCAGACATTCACAATGTGTTGCGCACTAATGTACTGAAATTCTATTTTAAGGGTAGCAAAATACCTTTCAAGCAAATAGACAAAGGACGTAGAGAAAAGAGAGCACTTACCAGCTATAAGTGTAAAGTGTTTGAGCCTTTAAAGCCTTCGTATGAGCGGTATGCTGATGTGTTTGCTTCTTTGGGTTTCCCGATTGACCTAAGTGAACCATATATTTTACCGCCAGAAGAACCGAGTGAAACGGTACAGAAATTACTGTGTGAAGGAGTGCGTATAGGGGTTGCTCCGTTTGCGTCGTACATAGGTAAACAGTATCCATTTGAAAAGATGTGCGAGGTGATAACGGCACTTTCTCAACGGTATGACAGTGGCAAGATTTACATCTTTGGAGGAGGAAAAGAAGAGGAAGAGCAGGTGAGCAAAATAAACTTACCTAATACTGAAAATATGGTAGGGAAGCTCTCGTTTAAACAAGAGTTGGAGCTCATTTCGCACTTAGATATAATGATAGCAATGGACAGTGGGAATGCGCACCTATCGGCGATGTATGGAATTCCGACGCTTACTTTATGGGGAGTGACGCACCCTTATGCGGGGTTTTATCCTTATTTACAGCCTAAGGAGAATGCTCTTTTGGCAGATAGAGAGCAGTATCCACTCATTCCTACTTCGGTATATGGGAAGAAATACCCAAAAGGTTATGAGAAAGCCATAGAGACTATTACAATTGAAGAGATTATGGCGAAGACAGAAGCTATACTAAGTGACTTAACAGAAGAGAAATAATTAAAACAGATGAAATATATGAAAAGATTTATTACATTTATCCTTGTAACATTAGTTGTAGGCATAGGATACAGCCAAAAGAAGACAGAAAAAGACAAAGAAGTTATCACCGAAAACAGAAAAGTAGCGAATTATGACGCTATAGAAGTTTCGGGAGCTTATAACCTTGTGCTTACAGAAGGAGAGGTAGGCAAAATAAAAGTGAAAGGACAGAAAGAGGTACTTTCGTATTTAGAGACCAAAGTCTCCAACAATGTGCTTTATATAAGCATTGATAGGAAATACTCACTCAAAACCTCTATTACTGTGTACGTACCTATCGACACACGTTTAAAGAGAGTAGTAGGGAAAGGAGCTGTGGATATATCTACAGAAAAGAAGTTGCAAGTGGGTTCTTTGTTAGTAAAATTAGAGGGTAGTGGTGACCTTGAAGCATCGGTAACGGCTACTTCGCTTGATTTACAAGTGGCTGGAGCAGGAGGTATAGACATTGCAGGAGAAACCAAAAACCTAAGCATATACGTGAAAGGAGCTGGCGATGTAGATGCTGATGAGCTTAAAGCTGAAAAAGCTACTTTGCGCATAGCGGGAGCAGGAGGTATATCGGCTTATGTAACGCAAGAGGTAGATGCTTCTATCGCAGGAGCAGGAGGCATTACTGTGAAAGGGAATCCGCCTGTATTTAAGAAAAGTGTGAAAGGGATAGGGCGTATTAAAATAGAAGAATAACGTAGATATGAAGAAAATCATCATTATCAATGGACCGAACTTGAACCTGTTGGGCATTCGAGAGCCTTCGGTTTATGGCAATCAGACCTTTGAGGATTACCTGAAAGAACTGCATAGGAAATATACAGATATTGAATTGTATTATTTCCAGAGTAATTACGAGGGAGCACTGATAGACAAGTTACACCATATAGGTTTTGAGTATGATGGCATTATACTGAATGCAGGAGCCTATACACATACTTCCATAGCCCTTGCCGATGCGGTGGCAGCCATTACAACGCCCGTAGTAGAAGTGCACATTTCTAATACTTTTACGCGTGAAACGTTTAGGCATCAGTCGTTTTTATCGCCGGTGGTGAAGGGTGTAATAGGAGGTTTTGGCTTGAAGAGCTATGAATTGGCACTACAGAGTTTTATAGATTAAACGGATTAGGCTTTTATTGTTTTGATGAAGAAGTATATCCTCAAAAGCTTAAAGATATTGGGAGTGCTGATAGCATTGCTATTGGCATTCATTATCATTTTTCCAATGGTGTACCCTGAGTACGTAACTGAGAAAGTTAAGAAGCTTGCCAATGATAATCTGAACGGAGAAATCAACTTTTCTAAAGCTAAGTTATCTTTCTTTACCCATTTCCCATCGCTTACGCTTAACCTTGATAACTTCTTGATGAAGGGCTCTAAACCCTATGAGAATGATACGCTTGTGGCAGTAAAGCAAATTTCTTTGGGGATAGATGTAAAGGATTTGTTGTTTTCTAAGAAGATAGACATAGAGGAGATATACCTTAAAAATGCTTTTGTGCATATAAAAGTAAACAAACAAGGCGAGGCTAATTACAACGTTTACAAATCGTCGGGAGAAGAAAGTACCTCGGAGAGTGATGATACACGGGTGAATTTACAGCGTATTGAGCTGAGAAATACCCGACTGATATACGATGATAAATCGACAGAGATTTACCTTCAAGCCAATGGTTTTAATTACTTAGGAAAAGGAGGCTTAGAGGCTTCTATCTTCGATTTGCGTACCAAAGCAGAAATACAATCATTGGATTTTCTTTTTGCAGGGGAAACCTACTTTAAGAACAAACACGTAAACGCAGAGCTAATTACCCAGATTAATACAAATTCACTAGCTTTTATCTTTCAGCAAAACAACTTAAAGATAAACCGATTGCCTGTGGATTTTAAAGGGAAGTTGGATTTTTTGAGCAATGGATATGACATTGACTTGGAAATAGAATCTAAGGATAGCAATCTTGACGACTTCTTTACCGCTTTGCCTCCCCAATTTACACAATGGCATAAGAAAGCCACTCTTAAAGGAAAGACCGATATATTCTTTTCGATGAAAGGGCAATATATAGCCTCACAGAATTTGAGTCCCGATATTTATCTAAAAATGAAGGTAAGAGATGGTTATGTAGGCTATAAGGGAGTACCAGCTCCGGCTGAGAATGTGTACTTGAACATAGAAACGAGATTGCCTTCGCTGAACGTAGATAAAGTGGCAGTAAAGCTCGATTCGGTTTACTTTGATATAGGTAAGGAGTACTTCTCGGGCATTGTAAGTCTTGATGGGATAAAGCCTCCTGTAATTGATGCTAAAGTGAGAGCAAACATCAATGTGGAGAATGTGATGCACTTGATGGATATGAAGGACTTCCAACTGAAAGGAATGCTCTTGGCAAACGTGAAGAGTAAGGGTACTTATGCTCCTGAACAACGATTGTTCCCTATCACGAAAGGGCTTTTGGAGTTCTCCGATGGTTATGTAAAGACGCCCTACTACCCCAATCCGGTTACTGATATTCACTTCAAAGGGAATATTGAGAACACTGATGGCTCGATGAAAACTTTGGCAGTAAATGTGTCTCCTGCGACGTTCTTGTTTGAAGGAAAGCCTTTTACGGTGAATTTATCGATGGAGAATTTCGACGATATCCGATATGATATACAAGCCAAAGGAGAGTTAGACATAGCTAAAATTTATAAAGTATTTTCACAAAAAGGCTTGGAATTAGAAGGTTATGCCAAAGCCGACCTTACCTTACAAGGTACTCAGAGCGATGCCACTAACGGGCGTTATCATCTTTTGCACAATAAGGGAGTGATAGAACTCCGTAATATCAAAACCACTACACAATACTTGCCTAAACCGTTTATCATTCAGCAAGGGGTCTTTCACTTCAATCAAGACAATATGCACTTTACCGACTTCCGTGCTACCTATGGGAAATCGGACTTTTTGATGAACGGACGGATGAGCAACGCTATTAACTTCTTCCTATCAAACAACCAAGTGCTGAAAGGAAACTTTACGGTAAGCTCTAACTATCTTGATGTAGATGAGTTTATGTATACTTCAGCCCCTGCTCAAGAGACAAAAGAAGCGAAGGAAGCAACGGTTACCAATGATACTCCAACTGAAAAAGGGGTGGTGATTGTACCTAAGCTCTTTAACTTTAACTTGAATGCCAACCTTAAAAATGTAGCTTTACAAGGGCTTACTATTCACAATTTGAGAGGTAATACTCAGCTTAATAGAGGAACCTTAGCTTTGCAAAACGTCAGTTTTAATATTATAGGAGTTTCTACACAAATAGATGCTAAATACGCAGATGAAACGCCTAAACGCGCTAATTTTAGTTTTAAGATTAAAGCCAAAGACTTTGACGTGCAAAGAGCCTACAAAGAAGTAAAGATGTTCAGAGAAATGGTGGCAATGGCAAAAGATGCCAAAGGTATTATTTCATTGGATTACGCCGTAGAAGGGAAGCTAGATGATGAGATGCTACCTATTTATCCTTCAATAAAAGGAGGAGGAGTGTTATCGGTGAAGAACGTTCAACTAAAAGGGTTTAAGCTTTTTAATGTTATCAGTGATAGAACAGGTACAGACGGACTGAGAGATGCTAATCTTTCGACTATTGACATCAAGAGTAGTATAAAGAATAATCTTATCACGGTAGAGCGGTTTAAGTTTAAGGTTTCAGGGTTTAGACCACGTATAGAAGGGCAGAGTAGCTTTGACGGTAGATTGAACTTTAAGATGCGTTTGGGCTTGCCACCCTTGGGGATTATTGGAATTCCTATAAAAGTAACGGGAACACAAGAAAACCCTAAAATAGGTTTAGGCAAAAAGTCCAAAGATTTAGAAGAAACGGAATACGACCCTAATAACACAGAAGCTATCAATGAAGAAGAACAAAATGGTGAAACTATACAAAAAGAGAATTAACACCCCCATAGGTGAGATGCTTGCCGTAGCTACTGATGAGGCAATTTGTATGCTTGACTTTGTTGATAGTAAAAACTGGCTTAAAGACCAAGAAATACTCGTAAAGCATTACGGGGCAACACAAGTAGATGAGGATAGTTTGTTGTTATCGGAGTTGGAGAAACAATTGAGAGAGTACTTTGCCAAAAAGCGTAAAGAGTTTAGTTTACCGCTGGCTTTGGTGGGGACTTCTTTTCAAGAGGAAGTATGGAAAGTGTTACAAACTATTCCGTATGGGGAAGTGCGTTCGTATAAAGAACAGGCTACGGCTGTGGGGAATCCCAAAGGCGTGAGAGCTGTTGCTAATGCCAATGGGAAAAACCGTATTTCAATCGTTATTCCTTGTCATCGTGTTATAGGTTCAGACGGAACACTTACAGGCTATGCTAGTGGAATTGAGAGGAAGCAATTTCTGTTGGATTTAGAAAGGAGTAATGTTTAATTATTTTATCGTTATGGAATTTAGAACAATTGTACCTATACACGAGGCTACTAAAAGGATTACTTATCACTCGCAGATACTGAGTATAGGTTCTTGCTTTGCTGTGAATATGGCACAAAAGTTTAGTTATTATAAAATTCCTGTTACGGTAAACCCTTTTGGAATACTTTTTCACCCCTTAGCTATTGAAAATGTGCTTAGCAGAGCAATAGAACACGCTCCTTATGAGGCTGAAGATTTCTTTTTGCACAATGAACTTTGGCACAGTTTCGACTTTCATTCGGATATGAGTAAACCGCGCTTAGAGGAAGCTGTTCATCTTGCCAATATACAACAAACAGCACTTTATAATGCACTACAAAAAGCCGATTTCTGTTTTATCACTCTTGGTACAGCTTGGGTATACATCTATAACAGTACTGATAAGATAGTAGCAAATTGTCATAAAGTGCCTCAACAACACTTCTCAAAACGACTATTATCAGTAGAAGAGATAGGGGAGAGCCTTACCCATATTATAGCACTGTTGAAGAAGGTGAATAAAGACTTGCAATGTGTTTTTACTATTTCGCCTGTACGACACTTGAAAGATGGTTTTTTAGAAAACCAAGTGAGCAAAGCACATTTGTTGGTAGCACTTTATTCGGTACTTTCATCGGGGGTGTGCACTTATTTTCCAGCCTATGAAATGCTTTTAGATGAACTTCGCGATTACCGCTTTTACGCTAATGATATGGTACACCCATCGGAAATGGCTATAGACTATATTTGGGAACGCTTAGTAGAAACCTATATAGATAAGGCTACTCAGACAGATATGAAACAAGTAGATGCTATACAGAAAGGGTTGCAACATCGTCCGTTTAACCCTAAAACAGAGAGTTATCAGCAGTTTCAAATACAATTACGACAGAAAATAGAGGTTTTCAAGAAGAAATACCCCCATATTGAGATATAAAAAAGCTATCTAATAAGAACTATTAGATAGCTTTTTGTTTATTGTTATGTAAGCCTATTACAATACTTGAATTTCATCGATGAAGAGGAAGCCAGGTTTACCAGCTGCTCCTTGATGGAAAGAAGGAATTTTGTTTACTCCATTTATCTTCACTTTTAGATAGGTTACTTCTTTTTCAGGGAAAGAAAGAGAGTAAGTTTTTATTTCTTTGAGAGGTTCCTTGGGAAGCGCATAGTTTTCTTTAGCGAGTAAATCATAACTTTTACCGTCTTTAGACCCCGATACTTCAAAGCTGGTTGGAGGGTAAATCCAATCACCTGTTTCAATAAGAGCATTGAAACGCACTTCTTTTACAGGAGTATTTTCTTTTAGGGTAATCACCACTTCACAAGGTGCTTCACTAAAACCTAACCATTCTCCAGAGCGTGAATTAGTACCCCCTTTTCTACCATCAACTAAGGTAATAGCGCCCCCAAAAGTATAGTTGTAACTAGGTTTACTGAGGAACTCAATAGGGCGTACGGTTGCTTTGTTGAAAAGGAACTGTTGTTCGAAGCTACTTTCGGTTTCTTGACCGAATACTTTAGCTTTTAGATGGGTATCTTGGGTGAGCTTTAAAGGTTCTTTATACACGTTAGAACTTTTAGTAGGTTCACTTCCATCGGTAGTGTAATAGATAGGTGTATCTTGTAAACAAGAGAGTGTTACTTGTATATCACCTACCTCAGGTTTTACTTCGGCACGAAGATCGAATATGTGTTTAGCATAGTTATAACCTTCTAACTGGTAGATAGGAAGTAAGCGCATTAAGCGTTGTAAAAACTGATTGTAGTCTTTAGGTTTTGCAGGGTCTTCCCATTGTACTTCGGCTAAGGCTGCAAAACGAGGCAATACCATATATTGTACGTGTTTGAAAGTCTTGATATACTCTGTCCAAACATTGGCTTGTACTCCTAAGATGTGTTTTTGTTGTTCTTTATTAAGCGCATCGGGGTAAGGATTGAAAGAGTAAACACGTTCTACTGGTACATAACCACCAATAGCAAGAGGTTCTTTATCGGTTTTATCTGTTTGATAATAATCGAAGTAGCAATAAGAAACAGGGGTCATAATAGCATCGTGATTAGACTTAGCTGCTTCTATAGCGCCCCCGATACCTCTCCAAGACATTACAGTAGCATTAGGAGCTAAACCTCCTTCAAGGATTTCGTCCCAACCAATGATTTTGCGACCTTTTTTAGCTAATACATCTTCAGCAAATGTAATTATGTGACTTTGTAAGTATTCTTCAGCTGTGTGTTTAGCATCACCTTTAATACCTAACTCTTTTATCTTAGCTTGGCATTTAGGACATTTCTTCCAGCTATCTTTAGGACATTCGTCACCTCCTATATGGATATATTCTGAAGGAAATACTTCAGTTACTTCTTCTAATATATTTTTAATGAAATCATAAGTTTCGGGGTTGCCAGCACAAAGTACATCTTCGGCTATGCCCCAAGTTTCTCTTACTTTATAAGGGCCTCCTGTACAGCCTAATTGTGGATAAGTAGCCAAAGCAGCGACCATATGACCTGGGAGGTCTATCTCAGGAATAACGGTAATATTGCGGTCGGCGGCATATTTTACAATGTCTTTCATTTCTTGCTGAGTATAGAAGCCTCCGTGAGGTTTACCATCGAAGGTGTCCCACTGTTTGTTTACCATAGTTTGGCTGCGAGTGCTTCCTACCACAGTAAGTTCGGGGTATTTTTTAGATTCAAAACGCCAACCTTGATCATCGGTGAGATGCCAGTGGAATTTATTGATATTGTGGAGTGCTAACATATCGATATAAATGCGCACAGAGTCGGCAGTAAAAAAGTGACGGGCACTATCTAAATGTGCACCACGATATGCGAAATAGGGTTTATCGGTTATTTCTTTAGCAGGGAAGATGACTTTGCCTACTTTTTGTACCGGAATGGATTTTCTCAAGAGTTGTACTCCATAGAAAGTACCCGCTTTAAAAGCTCCATTTACAGTAATGTTCTTTGCATTCACCACTACTTGGTAAGCCTCTTTGTTGTCGTTTTGGTAATTTTGCAACAAGGCAATAGTGTTGGTCTCATTGTTTTGGTTAGGAGCGATATTCACTTCAATTCCTGCTTGTTTTTTGATATACTCTTGCAAGAATCCAGCGTACTGCTGTAAAGAAGCATCACCTTCTGGATAGGTGATTTTGGTATCAGCCGTAAGTACGAAAGGTTTATCGGCATCAGCTTGGGGAGTGGTAATCATTTCGGGTAGTGGAATTACCTCATAATTAGCAGTACTCTCTCCTTGATTGTTTGTAGTTGATTTACACGAAATAATCGTTATCAATAACAAAAGTGCGGAAGTTAATTTTATCTTCATTACATTTAAAATTTGAATTAATGGGACAAAGGTATAAAATTTTTTTTGAATATTTTTTGGTTAGGTGATATTTTTTTTGCACCTTTGCAAATATTTTTAGAAAGTGATTTAAAACTGCTCAGAAAGCTAAGAGGTAAAAGCTGAAAAGTTTAATACCATAATGCCAAAAATGCCAATAATACCAAGTTAATAACGGTGCGAGCCACACGGGTAGATAGTGCGAGCCGCACAGGCAGATAGTGCGAGCCGCACAAGCAGATAAAGGAAAGACAAACAAAAGACGAACAAAAGACGAACAAAAGACG